>NZ_JBDNLG010000038.1:4264-24614 GCF_047718355.1 Ethanoligenens sp. | reverse complement strand
ATGGTCGCGTGTTCAATAGATGAAAGGTCGTGCCCGGCCATCCCCTCTTTGATGAAAAAGCGGTAAACCGTCGGCGGCGCGCAAAACGTGGTGATATGGTATTTCTCAATTTTTCCAAGCAGCTTATCAGGATCGAATTTATCAAAATCATAGACAAAGATAGGCGCTTCCATAATCCATTGCCCATAGATCTTACCCCATGAGGCTTTTGCCCAACCGGTTTCCGCCACGGTCAAGTGTAAGCCGTTTGGATTGACGCACTGCCAGTGTTTTGCGGTAATAATATGCCCCAACGGGTAGGAATGGTCATGCAGAACCATCTTGGGCATGGCGGTGGTACCGGATGTAAAATACATCAGAAGCGGGTCATGAACAGAATGACCGGATGGACGAGGAAAATAGCCATCCGCATGTTCAACGCCTTCCGCAAATGACAGCCAACCCGGACGGGTGCCGCGCGCAATTATTTTCAACTCCATGGATGGCACTTCTTTTTGTGCCTTGTCCACAAAATCAGCGGTCTCACCATCCGCGGTACAGAGGATGGCTTTCACCGATGCTGCTTTGAACCGATACGCAAGATCTTTTTTGGTAAGCTGTGCCGTAGCGGGAATGGCTACGGCACCCAGTTTATGCAGTGCCAGCATGGCTATCCAGTATTCATAATGGCGCTTAAGGATGAGCATGACCATGTCGCCCTTTTGGATGCCCGCACAAGCAAAGAAATTGGCCGCCTTTTCACTCAGCACCCGCAATTGTCCGAACGTAAACTCTTCCTCTCTGCCGGACTCATCACACCACACCAACGCGCGTTTGTCCGGTTCCAGTTCGGCAAGCTTGTCCACAATATCGTAAGCAAAATGAAACGTTTCCGGGACGTTGACCCGGAATGTTTTAAGCAAGCCTTTTTCGTCATAGGTTTCTTCCACATAGTCCTGATGGATATTCTGCATGTTCGATCCCCTGTTTCCCCCAACGCCAATATGATCATCGGGTGATTCTTTGTTTTTCACAGCATTGTGCACAGAAAAGAGCCGCACCGTCTGTACACGGAACGGCCCTGAAAACTCATACAACTTTTTGGCATATAGAACCAAATCGTTTTTGACTAACAACTTGAATATATTGTTTATAAAAAATGGAAACAGTTTGATTTTAACAAAAGCCATCCCGTTTGTCAATGGCGGATACCTCCGCAAGAGGCACTGCCTATTCAGCCGCTATTTTTTTGGCTGCTGAGAGCAATGCCGCAATATGATCCGGTGTATTGAAAGCACCGATACTGGCACGCACCATACCCTGATTGATGGTGCCAAAGGCCAGATGTGCCACTGGCGCACAATGCAGTCCTCCGCGCAAGGCAAACCCCATCTTATCGAGTTTGGCGGTCACTTCCACACTTGACCGCTCTCCGATGTTAAATGAAACAACCGGAACATACCCATTATTGAAGGGGCGCGGCGTATAGAGGCGCACCCCGGGAATCTGGTGCAGACCATCATATAACATCCGCGCCATCCGCATTTCTTTCACATAGGATTCTTGTCCTCTTGCACGTGCAAAACGGACGCCCGCGTGCAGTCCGGCTATGCCCGGTGCATTAACCGTGCCGCTTTCAAACCGATCCGGCATGAGCGCGGGTTGTTCCAGATCGACGGAATTGCTGCCTGTTCCCCCTTCAATCAATGTTTCCAATGCCTCGCCGTTCACGGCTATCAGGATGCCCGTGCCCATCGGCCCATACAGGCTCTTGTGGCCGGGCATACAAAGATAATCAATATGACAGGCTTGCATGTCGATTGGCAGCATTCCGGCAGACTGCGAAGCATCCACCAAAAACGGGATGCCTTTTTCATGGCAAAGTGCGCCAATATCGGCAATTGGCAAAACACGGCCGCACAAGTTGGACGCGTGGGTGCAGGCGACCAGTGCTGTATCCGGCCTTAAAGCGGCTTCAAAATTCTGGAGAGTACGCACATCGTCCGCCAAATCTACAACTGCTGCCGTATACGGTATCTGCAATTTGTGCAGAGGACGCATCACGGCATTATGTTCCAAGTTGGATGTGACAACATGTGCTGCACGCTCCCGTCTGGCAAGCGCACCCTTTAAAGCAAAATTGATTGCGTATGTGGCATTGAGTGTAAACGAAACGCATTCCACTCCCGGCGCGTGAAAATAAGACGAAATTGCTTTTCGGCAGGCATACACCGTTTCCGCCGCTTCCATGGACAATTTGTGCCCGCTGCGTCCTGGATTTGCCCCCGTCTCGCGGATGAAACGCGAAACGGCGGCGCCCACCTGCGGGGGTTTGGGAAAACTGGTGGCGGCATTGTCAAAGTAGATCATTATAATCACCGCCTGATTTAATGATGCGCACATGCGCCGCGTCTAATAGTGCTACCGCCTGTTGCAGCGGATAATTCCGAATCATAAGCAGAAAGTGACAGCCACAGCTGGAAATCTCCTTGGGCGCGCGTTCCACTCGCACCCGGCAGCCTTTCCGTTCGAGTATATCCCGGCCCTTATATGCATACGTGATGGAACTGACGACGACATAGCCGCCCATGCCTTTCACCTCACGGTTTCAGCGGCAGCGGAATACCGGAGCCGTCAAAAAAATAGTAGCCGAACAGGATGCACCTCTTGCCGGGGTGCGTGATTGTTCGGTACTATCAGTGTATGCATGAGACTACATGATGGTCATTATGTTTGTCCGGATATACGATTACAATTTAAGCCCAGTCCGCCGGCACTCACCGCTCGCGCAGCAAACAAACCGCATGTGTGCTGATACCTTCCAGCCGTCCGGTAAATCCCATATGTTCCTCAGTGGTGGCCTTGATATTGACAGCACCCGTATCCACACCGCAGACCTGCGCGATGTTTTTGCGCATTTGGAGGATGTATGCCGCAAGTTTAGGGGCCTGTGCGATCACAGTCGCATCAATATTGCCAACGGAAAACCCCTCGCCCGCAATCCGCACGCATACCTCGCGCAGCAGCAGCAGACTGTCCGCATCTTTAAATCGCTTGTCCGTGTCGGGGAACAATTGACCGATATCCCCCAATGCCGCAGCGCCCAGCAGTGCGTCCATAATAGCATGTACCAGCACATCCGCGTCCGAATGCCCATCCAGTCCCTGGGCATAGGGAATCTCAACACCGCCCAACAGCAGCCTGCGTCCGTCTGCAAAACGATGTGCGTCATACCCGTGTCCAATCCTCATGCGTTTGCCTTTCTTTTGCGCAGGAGCGCCGTTGCCGCGTCCATGTCCTCCGGTGTGGTGATCTTCAAATTGGCATAATCTCCTTCCACCAGCCGTACCTTTCCGCCGATAGCCTCCACCAATTGGCAGTCATCTGTATAATCTGCACCCGCTGTCTCGGCGGCATCGAACGCACGCGCCAGCAGCGATGTTCGAAAGACCTGCGGCGTCTGCACGGCCCAAAGGCGCGCACGCTCAGGTGTTTGCATCACATAACCCCAGTCGTCGGTCACTTTAACGGTATCCTTTACTTTCACGGCAGCCGCCGACGCACCGCAATCGAACGCGGCGCGCACTGCCCGCTCAATACAGGCAGGTGTGACAAGCGGTCGTGCGCCGTCATGAATAGCAAGATACGTACCGGATGCCAACGCCATCCCCGCGCGCACTGAAAGCTGCCGGGTAGAACCGCCTGCAACTGTGCCGACCATTTTTTCACACCCCTCTGCAATCCGCTCAGCTTCCGCCATCTCGTTGGGGCGCGTTACCAGCACAATCTCGGTAATGAGGGGACACTGTGCAAATGCCTCCAGCGCGTACATGAGCACCGGACGTCCGCAAAGCGGCAAAAAAGGCTTGGCAATTCCGCCCATGCGCCGTCCGTTGCCCGCCGCTACAATGATGGCAGTCACCGTTTGTTCTGCTTGTTCAATCATATCCTGTCCTTTCTTCTGTGCGTTGTCACGGTTCCGGTTTTTCCAGCAATGAGATCTTTCCGCGCTCGGTCTGAAGAAACCCTGCCCGCTGCATTTTCTTCAGGCACCTGGTGACAACCTCACGCGACGTGCCGAGCCGTGCGGCCAACTGCGCATGTGTCGTGTAAAGCGGTATCCGCCCGCTCCCCGTATTCTCCCGAATATACTCATACAGCCGTTCACTAACATTTTTAAATGTCATTTTTTCTACCAAATCAATAATGGCGTTGAACTTTTTATACATGCATGAAAAAATAAACTGTTGAAGCTGTGGCGAGACGCTGTAGAGATAAAAAAATGCGCTGCTCGGTATGATAGCAATCAGACTTTCCTGCATAGCTGCCAAGGACACATCAGCCACGGGTGTTTCCTGCGCCACCATACAATTCACCGTTAACAAAGCGGCCTCACCCGGAAAAACGCTGTAAAGCGCCACTTCCCTTCCGCTTTCCGATACCTTATACACCTTCAATTCTCCGGAGAGAACAAACACCACTCCCACACATTTGGAATGCTCCCGCACCACAACTTCGCCTGCGTACAGCTGATGCGGAACGGCAGACTGCAAAAAACGCCTGCGTTCGTCATCGGGCATTTGATTGAGAAATGGGAAACAGGTTGTCCATTCTTTTTGCATCATACCAGAACCTCATTTCTTTCCACAGAGCCACGCACAGCAAGAGCCGCGTGCCTCGTCCTGCGAAGCGCGCGGCTCTAAAAAGCACCTGTTGCCCTAAATCCCCAATTGCTGCCGAATGTCCTCTTTGGGTCTCGCACCCACAGAAGTAGCGGCAACCGCCCCGCCTTTGACCAGCACCAGCGTGGGAATGCTCATCACGCCAAATTGGGACGCCAGTTCCGGTTCCTCATCCACGTTGACCTTGGCAACCTTGATGGAGTCGCTCAGTTCCTCAGAAAGTTCCTCTACAATGGGAGAAACCATCCTGCACGGGCCGCACCATGTCGCCCAAAAATCAACCAGCACTGGTTTTTCTTCCTGTAAAACGACCTCTTTGAAATTGTCTTTTGTAACTGCAATGGCTGCCATTTTGAACACTCCCTTAAATTTGTTTCAACTGCGTTTCAATGCCTAAACCAGCTTTAGGGGGCCGTGAAGCAGTTGCTGTTATTGTTTTTTATAGTATACCACTTGGATGTCTGTTTGAATGTGACAACTATCACACTCAACCAATTTCAACTTGCTTATTTTTTATAGTATACACCCTTTGTGTGACCAAATACAAATACTTTGTAAAATCTTTGAGAAGCTATTGGGCAATTTTTCACCAATCGCCATTGGTGGCAGCCACCGCGCCTTTGTCTTCCAGCAAGGCAACAGCAATCTGGTAGGTTTTCCCGTCCCCTCTGCGGAAAAGCGTCAGCTTCAGCGTCTCCCCCGGCTTATGCTTGTCGCGCAGATTGATCAGGTCGTCGGTCGTCTTGACCGTCTGACCATCCACAGCCGTGATGATATCATCGGCCTTGACGCCATTTTGTTCGGCACTGCTGCCCGGCTCCACATATCCGATATAGATGCCCTGCGGGATATGGTTAATCTGCGCAGTGACCGTATCAATTTCCCGACAGTTCAGACCGAATTTCACGCGTCCTTTTACATAACCATACCGCAAAATAGAATCGACGATCGGTTGAGCCGTGCAGATTGGAATGGAAAAACCCAGTCCCTCATACCCGGTTTGCGCAATCTTGGCAGAGTTGATGCCAATGACTTGCCCATACATATTGACCAACGCCCCTCCGGAATTGCCGGGATTGATGGCGGCATCGGTCTGGATGAGGTTCATCGGCCCATTACCCACATCGACATTTCGATTCAGAGCAGAAATAATGCCCTGTGTTACGGAACCAGCCAGTTCCAAACCGGAGGGGTTACCCACCGCTATGACCTGCTGACCCACTTTGCACTGCTCTGAATCACCAAACTGGGCATAAGGCAGTTTCTGCGCATTAATTTTCACGACAGCAAGATCGGTGCGCGCATCAGTTCCCACCAGCGCCGCGGTATAATGTTTGCCATTGCGCAGAACCACATCCAAATGGTTGGCGCCCTCCACCACATGATTGTTGGTGATGATGCGCCCATCCGCGCTCATAAGGATTCCGGACCCCTCGCCGGTTTCACTCAACGATCCCTTTTGATATTGCACAATGCCCACCACTGCGGGCAGGATACGTGCCGCTGCCTGCTCGGTCGTAAGCTGTCCGCCGCCCGGCTTATCCCGCACCGAGAGCACACCGGAAGATGAACCTGTTTGGTTGAAATGCGCCAACAGCATCCCGCCTGCCCGCGTATGGGTCAGGACCAGAGAACCAATCAACACCGCGCACAGTACAAAAACCGCAATGTTGAGCACTTGCAGATGAAATCGACCCTTCTTCTCTGTCGGTTGTGCTTTTTCATGGCACTTGCCGCCAAACACCCGATTCACTTTTTTCAGCCCCATTGGCATCACCCTCATTTTCGCCTCCGCGCATCTATACGCGGTATTGATAAATGGTATGTAGGCGGACAAGAGGGCATGAACAATTTTTCTCCTGCTATTCCTGAAAGAAAAAACAACAAGTATTGCTCTTTTCCAGCCGTTTGTTCAGAGGTTCCTTCGTTCTTTCTCAAGAAAGAACGAAGGAATCCGTTTTTCAGCCATAAACGTGTTATAATAATAATGAACAGCATTATGTTCAGACATAGGAGGGAAACTATCATGAATCAAGAACAACTTAATCGCATCCAAACCGGCAAAGGGTTTATCGCTGCATTGGATCAAAGCGGCGGAAGTACACCCAAAGCTCTCCTGCAATACGGCATTGATACAAGCAGCTACCATACGGACGAAGAGATGTTCCAATTGGTACACGCCATGCGGACCCGCATCATCAAGAGCCCCGCGTTCAGCGCGGAACATATTTTAGGTGCCATTTTATTTGAAAACACGATGGACCGCACCATTGACGGCGCATTTACCGCTGATTTTCTCTGGAAGCAAAAGGGTATCGTTTCCTTTTTAAAGGTCGATAAAGGGCTGGACACACAGGCAAACGGCGTGCAGCTTATGAAACCTATCCAAGGTCTGGATAAGCTGCTGAAAAAGGCCGTCGAAAAGCATATTTTTGGCACCAAGATGCGTTCGCTGATCAAAGAGGCAAACGCAAAGGGCATCCGTCAAATCGTCGCACAGCAATTCGATCTCGGCAAACAGATCTTTGCCGCCGGGCTGGTTCCCATTATCGAACCCGAGGTGGATATCCACAGCGCGGACAAACAACACTCCGAGGAACTTTTGAAGAAAGAGATCCTCGCCCAATTGACCGCTCTGAATCCGGATGTAAAAGTGATGTTGAAACTTTCCATCCCCACACAGGACGATTTTTACAGCGACCTGATGAAAAATGAGCATGTCGTGCGGGTGGTGGCACTTTCCGGCGGCTATACGCAAAATGAAGCAAACGAGAAGTTGGCGCGTAACCATGGACTGATCGCCAGCTTTTCGCGTGCGCTGGCACAGGGACTGACTGCACAGCAAACGGACGAAGCTTTTGACAAGCTGTTGTCCGACTCCATCCAGTCCATTTACCATGCATCCATCACCTGACAGAGATACAACAGGCCTCTGTCATACAGTATCCTTTCTTAAAACAGCGTCTTTCGGGACACTGTTTTATTTTTTTGCAAACACCTCCGGAGCGGCATTGTACCGCGTTCCCCCTCCCGAATGTCGAAAATTGCGGTTGTAACATTCCGAAATGATTCATATACTGTAGCATTTACAGTATCTTCATCCGTGTCATGAAACAAGGGAGGATTCCATGGATTTTAGCGAATTGCTTGAGGAAGACCGTGCCAGCCGAAAAAAGCAAAACTTTGAGGGTACATTACTGGAGTATTTGCATATAGTCGCACAAAACCCCGACATAGCAAAGCTCGCGCACAAACGCATGTACGATGTCATTATAAGCAAAGGTGTCGAGACCATCCAACCTGAGGAAAACACCCGTGTCAAAAAGCTATATGGCAATGAGGCCGTCAAACGGTACAACTTCTTCAAAGAGGATTTCTTCGGCATCGACAAAACCATCATGAAAATCGTCAATTACTTTTATTCCGCATCCATGCAAGGTGAGGAATCCAGACAGGTCTTATATCTGGTCGGGCCTGTCGGCTCTGGTAAATCCTCTCTGGTGGAAGCGCTCAAGCAGGCACTGGAAGCATGCGATCCGATTTACGCGCTCAAAGGCTGCCCTATGCGGGAAGACCCATTGCATCTCATCCCCAAACATTTGCGCCCACGATTTGAGGAACTGCTCGGCGTGAAGATCGAAGGCGATCTCTGCCCTGTCTGCCGATACCGGCTCAAAGAGGAATATCACGGGGAATATGAAAAATTTCCCGTGGTCACATCGGACTTTTCCATCCGCGCGCGCAAGGGTGTGGGTGTGGTGCCGCCGGTGGACCCCAATAACCAGGACACCTCCGTGCTGACCGGTAGCGTCGATATTTCCAAACTCGATCTCTATGCGGAAGACGACCCGCGCGCTTTATCCCTCAACGGTGCGTTCGATGTAGGCAACCGCGGCATCGTTGAATTTATTGAGGTGTTCAAGAATGATGTGGAATACCTGCACACCCTCATTACGGCAACACAGGAAAAATCCATTCCCTCTCCCGGCAAGGGACCGATGATCTATTTCGACGGCATCATTCTCGCACATTCCAACGAATCCGAATGGAACCGCTTCAAATCCGACCACACGAATGAAGCCATCCTTGACCGCATTGTCAAGGTGGAAGTCCCCTACTGCCTTGAGTTGAACGAGGAATCCAAAATTTACGATAAAATCCTTAAAAAAAGCCGGTTTCACGCGCACATTGCGCCGCACACCATCGAGGTGGCCTCAATGTTCGCCATCCTCACGCGGCTCACCCCATCCGCCAAAGTTGATCCCCTAATCAAACTGAAAATCTACAACGGCGAGGAGATCGTGGAAAAAGGCACGACCATGCGCATCGACATCAGTGAGCTGCGGGAGGAAGCAGGGCGGCGCGAAGGACTGTCCGGTGTTTCCACACGCTTCATCATCAAAGCCATCGACAATGCACTGACCGACTCCGAGCATGACTGCATCAACCCGATTGATGTGATGGAAAGCATCTTTAAGTCGGTCAAAGACCTTGATATCAATGAGGATGACAAAAAACGCTATCTCACTCTCTTGCAGGACACCGTACGCAAAGAATACCACAAGGTACTGGAAAAAGAGATTACCAAAGCGTTTATCCACAGTTTCAAAGACCAGGCGGAAAGCCTGTTCAACAACTATCTGGACCATGCGGAAGCCTTTGTCAACAAAACAAAAATCAAAGACGCGGCCACGGGAGAAATCCTCGACCCGGACGAAAAATTTCTGCGCTCCATCGAGGAACACATCGGCATTTCGGAAAGCTCTGCCAAAGGATTTCGGCAGGATGTCACCTCCTACATGTTCTACCTAATGCGCAAGGGCGAAACCATCACCTACACCTGCTATGAACCTTTGAAAGACGCCATTGAGAAAAAGTTAACCGAATCGGTCCGCGAACTCTCACGCATCATTACCAAATCAAAAATCCGCGACAACGAGCAGAGCGAAAAATACAACGCGATGGTCGAGCAGCTAAAAGCCAATGGGTACTGCGACCAGTGCTGTGATGTCATTCTGAAATATGCCGCAAACAATCTGTGGAGGGATTGAGGGTATGGCTGTTTTCAGAGAATCCAACCCGTTACACCATGACCGTGCAGCCGAAGACCGCCGCCGCCACCGTCAACTTGTGGAGGATTCCATCAAGAAAAATCTGCCCGACATCCTTTCAGAAGAAGCCATCATCGGGCAAAGTAAAAACCGCAAGATCAAGATCCCCATCCGCGGCATGAAAGAATATGAATTTATCTACGGCGGCGGGGGCGGCAAAGGTGTGGGGAGCGGAAGCGGCTCCGAGAAGCGGGGCGACAAAGTTGGCAGCGACAAATCCGGCCAGAGAAACGGCACCGGAAAAGCCGGCAGCGAAGAGGGAGAAGACATCTACGAAACAGAGCTGACGATTGAAGAAATCATTAGCTACCTGTTTGAGGATCTGCATCTCCCCTACCTTGACCGCAAACGTCTCTCCGAGGTCTGGACGGAACACGCACGCAAAAAATCCGGCTACCAGAGCAAGGGCATTCCGCCAAGACTCGCCAAAAAGCGCTCGGTCATTGAGAAACTCAAGCGCAAGCAAGGCATGAAACGAGCATTGACAGAACAGGGTGTTCGGAAAAAGATTGTCCGCTTCCCGTTCAAGGAAGACGATATCAAGTACTACCGGATGCATGTCACCAAAAAACGTGAATCCAATGCGGTGGTCTTCTGCATCATGGATGCGTCCGGCTCTATGGATCAAACCAAAAAGTATCTGGCACGGTCATTCTATTTTCTGATGGTGCGTTTTGTCAAACTGCGCTACATCCATGTAGATGTAGTATTCATCGCACACTCCACAGTTGCCAAAGAAGTCAGCGAAGCGGAGTTTTTTCACAAGGTGGAATCTGGCGGCACCTATATGTCCAGCGGCTACAAGCTGGCGCTGGAACTCATTGAGCAGCGATATAACCCGACCTATTGGAACATCTACGCCTTCCATGCAAGCGACGGCGACAACTGGACAGACGACAATGAAAGAGCCGTTCAGGCCGCCAAAGCACTCTGTGACATCTCCAATTTGTTTGGCTATATCGAGATTTCGCCCGGCACTTACGAAAGCACCATGCGCAGGCTTTATTCCTCCCGCATCAAGAAACAGAATTTTGCACTTGGGCGCATCTCACAGAAAGAGGATGTCTGGCCCACGTTTAAAAACGTGCTGCAATCAGACCGGAAAGAGGGCGGATGAATTGCCGTACACACTGGCCGACCTTGAAAACTGGAATGCGAAAATTGAAACGCTTTCACGCGCCTCTGGGCTTGACTACTACCCGCAGGAATTTGAACTGGTGGATTACAACGAGATGATCGGCTATGAGGCCTATACGGGAATGCCCTCGCGTTACCCCCACTGGAGCTTTGGCAAGTCCTATGAGAAAATCAAGACGCTCTACCGATACAACTTGTCTGGTCTGCCTTATGAAATGGTCATCAACTCCAATCCCTGCATCGCCTACCTCATCCGAGACAACACCCTGCTGCTCCAAATTCTTACCATGGCACACGTGTTCGGTCACAACGACTTTTTCAAAAACAATCGGCTATTCAAGGAAGGAACCGATGCCGACCGTACTATGGATCTGTTTCGCAGCCACGCCATGATGATCCGGGGATATATCAACGACCCCGGTATCGGCTATGCCAGAGTTGAGGAGATGCTGAATGCTGCCCATGCGGTCAAGCTGCAAATTGGGCGGACAATTGGTGAAAAACGCAAAAGCAACGCGGATTGCAGACAGGAACGCATTGAGCAATACAATAAGCAGACTGTTCCGCGCAGCATTCTGGAGCCGCACGTCGCCGTCCCGCAGCCCGACCTCGGCAAAATACCGCTTGAGCCGGAAGATGATCTGCTCACTTTCATTATCGAGCACGGCGATCTGGAAGAGTGGCAGCAAACCGTTTTGAGTGCCGTGCGGGAAGAAGCCGCCTATTTCATCCCCCAGATTGAAACCAAGATCATGAACGAGGGATGGGCAAGTTATTGGCACTATACCACTTTGAAAAATTTGAATCTGCCGCCCGACCTGCATCTGGAATTTATCAAACGGCACAACGATGTTGTGCGGCCTATTCCCGGCGGACTAAACCCATATTTTCTGGGATTTGAAATGCTGCGGGATATTGCCGAACGTTACGGTACGGACAAAATTTTTGAAGTGCGGGCGCTGGAACGGGATGCCTCCTTCATCCGCAAATACCTCACGCGGGAACTCTGCGAGCGGCTGCATTTATTTGAATACGCCAAGCAGGCATCCGATTATTTTGTAGAAGAAATTCCTGACGAAATCGGATGGAAAAAAATACGTGACATGCTGGCTGACACAACCGGCATGGGCACGATACCCTATATCCGGGTGATCGACATGTCTCGCAAAGACAAAACCCTGACGCTGGAGCATGTTTACGACGGGCGGGAACTACAGGCGGACTATATGGAAGAAACTTTGAAATATTTGTATGACCTGTGGAAGCATCCTGTTGTGCTGCACACCAAACATAACCATGTAAACCGCATCATTCGTTGCGAAGACCGGCATATCCGATACTGAGTCTTGTTTGTAAAAAAACAGCAGACACCGCCGCACGCGACATTCGGCCGCGTGCGGCGGTGTCTGCCGGTTTTATGGCATCCAAAGCGCCTGTCGCTCCACTCCAGCCAATTTGGCAAAAAAATGGACAGCTACACAGCAAAACGGCATATGTTACAGTATATGGACGCACCTGTACAGTAAGAAGGCTCTGAAAGTGCAGAGATTCCGAACCCTATTCATCTCGATTTTCCTATTGACAAGTACTGTACCTTTTATTGGCCAACATATTTTGCAGCGCATAGACAATTTTTAGATTGATCCATCCATAAAATCTGTTGAATTTGATGGAATATTGTTTTATAATAGAATATAGTAACATGGGGAGTGTCAGCCGAGATCGGTTTTTACATATTCTGTGACGAAAGATTTACTTCTGCATTGATTCTATATATGCATATCATATCCAGCCAGGGTTAAAATCAATTTCACCCAACCCCATACACACCGTTTCCACTATAAGATAAGCTGGAGGGATGTCTCTATGTTTTCAACCGGCATACAAGGTAATCTGTCCCAGTTCGAAAAAAATGGCAGAGAGATTGACTACGTCCAAATTGATTGGTGCGATGCAGACAAACACATCCTTCGTCTATCCACAAAAGCAGGCCGCAACATTGGCATCCGCAAGCCGGAAGGCGCCATACTGCATGATGGTGACGTGCTTTACAATGATGATCAGTTGATTGTGGCTGTGCATGTCCAACCTGTTGCGGTACTCCGCGTCCGCTTGAACAGTGCTGAACAGGCGGCTTTAATTGGATACGAACTTGGAAACCGCCATATACCCATTTCCATCACAAACAGTATCTTAGAAACTCCTTTTGATGAATCGGCAGAGATTTATCTGGTGAAAATGGGATTTTCACCTCAACGCATAGAAACGCTTCCCCATGAGCACATCTCTCAACAACATCATAGTGAGCTGTCCCCCCACACGGAAGAGACGGCTGTGCATATCGATTGACCGACAATCCAGTGGAGGAAGTTTTCATTCCTCCGCTTTTTTTTGCCCGCATTTTATGTTACAATAAAGCAGACGTATTTTGGTGCGGATTCTGCGGATTTACATCCGGTTTTTCAAAAAACATCCTCAACAAAGGCGTCTTGCAACTGAAACAGCATATTGCTGGCTGCATGCACCGACATGCGCCTGTCATCAAAATAAAGGGTGCGCAAATTGATCAATATCATTTATAACGGTTTGCAGACGTTTTTCAGCGTCATGAAAACCTTTACCATCTGGGATGCGATTGATATCGCGCTCGTGGGTTTTATCATTTATAAAGGCATCCAGCTTGTCCGTGAAACACGCGCGGAGCAGCTGGTCAAAGGTCTTTTGCTGTTGGTCATTGCCTATAATCTGTCGCTTTGGCTCAACTTGAAAGCCATGTCGTTTTTGCTCGTCACTGTGGTACAGTTTGGGTTTGTAGCCATCATTGTGCTTTTTCAGCCTGAGCTTCGCAGTGTATTGGAACATATGGGCAGCTCAGGGATGGATAAATTCCGCTACTTCGGTTTTGGCGGGAAAGAGGAAGACACTTATACCAAAGAAGCAATTGCGGCTGTCTGTTCTGCCGCCGCCATGCTGCAAAAAAATCGCATCGGTGCGCTGATCTTATTTGAACGCAACACCAAGCTTGGCGAGATTGCCAAAACCGGCACGATGGTCAACGCGGATGTCAGCGCTGAATTGGTGGAAAATATTTTCTATCCCAAGTCGCCGCTGCATGACGGCGCTATGATCATCCGCTCTGGGCGGGTGTTTGCCGCGGGTTGCTTTCTGCCTCTTTCACAGAACCAGGAAGTCAGCCGCGAACTGGGCACCCGGCATCGAGCGGCTTTAGGAATCAGCGAAAGCGCCGATGTGCTGGTGGTTGTGGTCTCTGAGGAAACCGGGGTCATCTCATTGGTAGAACGCGGTATCATCAAGCGCAACCTGACGACCGACACACTGCGCATTGCGTTGGAAAAAGGGTTGCTTTCGGAGACTGCCTCCAAAAAAAATGGGTTCACATCCGGATTTAAGGTGTTTCGAAAATGAAAGATAAAGGTTTTTTAGATCGGCTGATGCACAATGTGTTGTTTTTGCGCATTTTTTCAGTTGCCGCCGCATTTGCCATCTGGTTCATCGTGGTCGTCAGTGTCAGTCCCAACTACACGCGAACCATCTCAGGCATACCGGTTACCGTTGATACAAAAAGCGGTTTTCTGGCTGATGCGGGACTGGGCTTGGTAGATAAACTCAGTCAGAACGTATCGATTAACGTATCCGGGCCACGTGCAATCATCGGCAAGCTGGATGCAAGTTATTTTACCGTCACCCCCGATGTCACACCAGTCACAAAATCAGGCAGCTACTCTTTGCAGTTGAGCGCAGCTTTGAAAACGCCCAACAGTCAGGTACACATCAACACGGTCTCTCCGGATCAAATTCGAATGCAATTTGACACGGTTGCTTCCAAAACGCTTCCGGTAACCGTGAAAGTACAAAATAGCAAAGTGGCCGATGGTTTTGTTATGGAGACCGCTACCACATCTCCCAAAGAAGTCGTTATTTCTGGCCCGTCCGCCGAGGTCGCGCAGATATCCGAGGTACACGCGGAAGTCAATTTAGGCGAAGGAGCCAGCACAACCTATAACGGAAAAACCAAATTGAAATTGATCGGTTCATCGGGTGACACGCTGGATCTGGATCATGTCAAGCTCAGCGCCTCCACCGTAATGGTAACCGTACCGGTATTCAAAACCAGCACAACGCCGTTAAAAGTAACTTTCAAAAATCTCCCCATCGGATTCGATACCAAGAACCTGCAATATACAATTGATCCATCATCGCTGCATATTGCAGGGACCGCAAAGGAAATCAATACGCTAAGCCAAATCAATCTGGGTACGGTCGATTTCCTCACATTGTCGCTTACCAATCAGATTAACATGCCGATCACGCTCAATGGTACATTGCAAAATCTGGACAACACCGCCAGTGCAACGGTCAATATCAACCTGCTCGATACCTTGACACAAATGTTGAGCACACAGAATATCCAAGTGCTCAACACACCGTCCGGTTACCGTGTGCAGTTACGCACCAGGCAGATCAGCAATATCCAGTTATACGGGCCTGCTTCCCAGATGGCCACGCCTCCTGAGGTGTCGGCTGTAATCAATATGTCCACCGCGTTAAACGGCACCGGACAGTATGTGGTGCCAGTCACAATCAATACGCCGGCAGGGTTCTGGACAACCGGCAGCTACACTGCTGTCATTCAGGTGAGCAAAACAAAATGACCGGTTCGGGCTCATTCATATGCACACAGTATGCGGTGGCAATCCCACCGCTTTTTTGTATAAGCAGGAGGAAATATGTCCGTCATTGTCCGCAATATCCGGCTTCCTTTAGAAGCCGAAGATGCGCAAGCACTCACAGCTGCTCTGCGCATCGCTAAGCTGCCCCGTACAGCACAGGAGCAAGCTTACGTGGTGAAATGCACACCCGACTTGCGGCACCAGCGAGCGCATCTGGTCTATACCGTCGGAATTGATCTGACAGAAGAGGAAGAAACCGTAGCCGTACAGCGCGCCGCTTCCCCCGATGTCATCCGGCGGCACACCGCGCCATTCGCCCCCAAACCTGGTACGGAACACTTGCGCGGTCGTCCCGTCATCGTAGGGTTTGGTCCGGCAGGTATGTTTGCCGGGTGGCTGCTGGCACATTATGGTTATCAGCCTCTTATTTTGGAACGCGGAGCACCGGTAGAACAACGTTTTAAAGATGTCCGCCATTTCTGGCAAACCGGCGAACTCAACACGCAGTCCAATGTGCAATTCGGCGAAGGCGGGGCCGGCACTTTCTCCGACGGCAAACTGACGACCCGCATCGGCGATCCGCTGTGTGAACAGGTACTCAAGTTGTTTGTCCGGTTTGGTGCGCCCGTGTCCATTGCCCGCCTTGCAAAACCGCACATCGGTACTGACCTGCTGCGCAGTATTGTGCGCGCCATCCGTACCGATATTCTGGAGCATGGCGGCGATATTCGCTTTGGCACCCAACTGACTGGACTCCATCTTCAAGCAGGGCGGTTGGAAAAAGCCTGTGCGGACAAGGAATGCGTGGAAACCGGTGCACTGATTCTGGCGGCTGGTCATAGCGCACGGGATACCTTTGAAATGCTGCTGCAAAACGGGGTGCAGGTCATTCCCAAACCCTTTTCGGTGGGTGTGCGCATTGAGCATCTGCAAGAGCAGATTGATCGGGCGCTCTATGGTTCCTATACCGGGCATCCCCATCTGCCCAAAGGAGAATATCAGCTTTCCCTGCGGCAGGGAACAAAGGCCGTATATACCTTCTGCATGTGTCCCGGCGGCACAGTTGTGGCGGCAGCTTCGGAACAGGGCGGCGTGGTGACCAACGGCATGAGTAACTTCAAACGGGATGGAAGCAACGCCAATGCTGCGCTGGTCGCTTCAGTAGACGCGTTTCCCGCTCCGCTGGACGGTGTGGCGTTTCAGCGGTGTTTGGAACAAGCCGCTTTTGCGGCGGGCGGCGGACGATTCCGCGCGCCCTGCCAAACAGTTGGTGGTTTTTTGAACGGGCAGACCGCATTGCCCGGTGCGGAAGTTTCTCCTTCTTATCCGGCAGGTGTTTCCCCTGCCCGGTTGGACACGCTCTTACCACCTCCTGTTACGCAGTTGCTGCAAACCGGATTGCGTGCCTTCGATAAGCGCCTGCATGGATTCTCTGCGCCGCAGTCTGTGCTGACCGGGGTGGAAACCCGCACATCTTCGCCCGTGCGTATTCCGCGCGGGGAAACCTATATGGCACTTGGCATTGATGGGCTCTATCCCGCGGGTGAGGGCGCCGGGTATGCAGGCGGCATCATGAGTGCCGCCGTGGATGGGCTACGTGTCGCGGCGGCCATCATTGAGCGGTTTGCCTCGCCGAAAACAACCCCCTGACCTATCGTACTCTTCCAGCGATTCAAAAGTCCCCCTCCGGCAAGCGGAGGGGGACTTTTAAATCGCTACATTTCGTTCGCGTATCCCTACTACCATTATGGTTCCGGCACAAAATCCGTCGGCTTGTCGCCGCACCCAAACAGATACAGCAATGCCTGTGCAATACGCGTACATGCATGGCCATCGCCATACGGATTGGCCGCGTGTGCCATACGTGCGTAAGCCGACGCATCAGTCAGCAGTTCTTTGGTCAGTGTATAAATACGTGCCGTTTCCACGCCTGCCATTTTCACCGTGCCCGCGCGCACCGCTTCCGGACGCTCCGTTTCAGTACGCAACACCAAAACCGGGCGGCCAAGAGCGGGTGCTTCTTCCTGCAATCCGCCGCTGTCCGTCAGCACCAAATAAGCGCGGGACATCAAATTGTGCATATCGTCCACATCCAGTGGGTCGCACAACCGTACATTCGGGAGGCTGCCCAGCATCTCATACGCGGGTGTGCGCACAGCCGGGTTGGGATGTACCGGATAAATGATACGTACTTTCGGAAACTCCTCCGCGACCTGCCGCACCGCCGTAAAAATCTGACGCAACGGCGCCCCCAAATTTTCCCGCCGGTGTGCGGTCAACAGAATCATGCGGTCGCCCGTTTGCGGCATATTCTGTAAAGCGGGGGATTTGAAGGTGTAATCCTCCCGCACGGTATAAGAAAGCGCATCGATTGCCGTGTTGCCGGTGACAAAGATCGGCGCTTGGATATGCTCAGACAATAAGTTCTCACGATTGGCGGGCGTAGGTGAAAAATGCACCGACGCCATCGGTGCGACCAACCGCCGATTCAGTTCTTCCGGAAACGGTGAAAACATATCAAACGAACGCAGACCCGCTTCCACATGCCCCACCGGTACATTCTGATAAAATGCGGACAATGCGCTGGCAAATGTCGTAGTCGTGTCGCCATGCACCAGCATGATGTGTGGCCTGCACTCCTTTAAAACATTCTCCACGCCGGTCAGGACGGAAGTAGTGATATAAGATAGTGTCTGCGCAGTCTTCATGATGTCCAAGTCAAAATCCGGCCGCACCTGAAAGATGTCCAGCACAGCATCCAGCATTTGCCGGTGTTGTGCGGTCACGCACAAAAGTGGTTCAAAGTGCGCATCTTTTTGCAGGGTACGGTATAACGGCGCCATTTTCACCGCTTCCGGACGCGTACCAAACACAAACAACACGCGGATTTTTTCAGATTCTTTTTTCTTCATAAAAGACATGTATTTCATCCTTTGGTTTCGTTCTAATGGTAGTATACCACGCCGCCCATGCGCGACGCAAACCAAACTACCCGGTGTTACGTCCCCTGCCCCGCCCCGCGCACTGCTCTTTGCAGAGCGGTGTAATCTGAACGGGTGCGCACGGCATTCGTTTCATTATAAAACAGATAGGTGTCATCTTTCATTTTCACGGCAATATACGGCGGATGCCGCGTATAAATGAAAAATACCACTTTTTCACCATGAACGCGGAACGTTCCTCGTGCCCAGTTGGATGTAGCCCCGCCATTGGTATGATAGGAGTCATCCGGCACGGCATCGGTCAGCGAAACCGACTGCATTTGCGCCAGAGGCACAGATGTGCCAAAAAGCGGGCAATCAATGGTCAATGCATCTTTTTGCAGGGAAAAGCGCGGTGAGCTGAAATCGAGCATCGGCAGCGGCGTCAGCACACCGACCAAAATAAGCGCCGCCACCGCCATAAGAACAATAAAGGTCGCTTTTGCCTTGGGATTGCCCAGATTGAACGCCATCCCGTTGTGCATTCGTCCCGGAACGGTGAACGATGGGTCTTGCGGGTTGCAATAATACAGCCCGTGTTTCCAGTAGACATCATTTTTATACGGTTCGTCGGATGGCGCGGTAATCCATCCGCATTCCTGCTTGCAGGCCGCCAGCCGACGATTTGCCAGAGCATACGGGCGTATGACCACAAAAAAGAGCAACGCAGCCACCCACGCGAACAGATACGCGACTTGTACCGAAGGATATGCGCCAAGCAACTCAATCGGCAGACAGCATACCGCGCCCGCCGCCAGCCGTATCCCGCACTGCTTATCATACCCTTTTTGGACAGCCTTCACGGCAGGACTGGACAGCTCTCCCGCCGGCAAAGTCACGCCAAACAGCAGACTGCCATCCGTGCAGGCGGCACTGCGTTGCACCACCCAAAGCATCAACAATATAAACGCGCTCATTCCCAGCCAAAACCATGACAAAGCATCCATGTCCATCCCGCTTTCCAATTTGCCGCAACCGCCGTATCAAGCGATTTTCATCTGTCCACGCCCTCATTATAACCATCTTTTTTAAAATTGCAAGCAAGTGCTTGACAACGCAAGAAAAGGCTCTATACTGATGGCTGTACGCAAAAAACGACCGACTTCTCAGGGAGTGACAGATTATGAAAAAGCGCTTTCCCCTCACCCGGTTCCAACTTGTGTGTGAGATTCTGCTCGCCGTGCTGGCTACGCTGCCATTCATTCTACTTCCATTATATTGGAACAAGATTCCCAACAAAATACCCACTCATTTTGGCATTGCAGGTGCGGCGGACGCATGGGGCGGCAAAGAGAGCATCTGGATTGTGCCCTGCATGGCAGCCGGGCTGTACTGGTTCATCACCTTGCTTTTTTTACTGGTGCCTCCCAGCGCGTGTAACACCCCCGAGTACGTCACAGATGAAAACCACGTGGATTACGTCCGCATCATGCGCTGGATGATGCTCTTTGTCAAACTCTGCATGCTGAGTATTTTATATCAAACGCTATGGACACAAGTACACGCATACGCAACAGATCCCGCTTGGTCACTACCGCTCAACCTTGGCATCTTATTGGGAGGCGTCATTTTATTTTTGGTGTATACCCACAAAAAATTCGGCAGAAAAACTTCTTAGAAGCATAGATATAAGTTGAGGGCGGCCAACCCTAGGTTTTGCGCCCGCGCCGGTTTGGCGTTACGCGTGTGGGTCCTGGGGGTGCCCCAATACCGCCCCCCCTTGGCGGCCCCACCGGTAGCCCCCCCGGCGGTGGCGTTTAAACAACTGA
>NZ_JBDNLG010000038.1:0-4254 GCF_047718355.1 Ethanoligenens sp. | reverse complement strand
TTTTTAACACTAATATAATAGTGTGGGCCGGCACAACCATGGTTTCGCCCCCCCTCGCCGTTTTCGCTTAACGCGTGTCTCTCATGGCGATACCCAATTCCCGCACCACTTTGCAGGCCACAGCGGTAGACACGCCGCTGGCGTCGTAATGCGGCGCAAGCTCTACCACATCCGCGCCTGCAATATGCAGGCGATGGAGTTTGCACAACGCATTGAGCAGTTCTTTAAAGGATACACCGCCGGGTTCCGGCGTACCGGTGCCTGAAAAAACTGATGGGTCAAGCACATCCAGATCAATGGTCACGTATACAGGGCGGCCTCCGATGGCTTCAATCGCCGCATCCAGCCCATCCAAATCAAACGGATGCAGCGTGGTATGGGCCTTTGCCCACTCGAATTCCTCACGCAGACCGGAACGGATGCCAAACTGAAAGATACGCCCGTCCCCCAGCTCGTCCCAGATACGCCGCAGTACCGTCGCATGAGAAAGCGGTTCGCCCAGGTAATCGACACGCAGGTCGGTATGCGCATCAAAATGCAGGACACACAAGTCGCCATGCCGGGCATGTACTGCTTGCAAAGCGGGCAATGTGACCAAATGTTCACCGCCCAGCATCAGCGGTCTTTTGCCTGCCCGCACGATTTTTCCGGCAAACGCGCCGATGTCCCCCAGCGCTCGTTCCACCCTCCCAAACGGCAAATCAAGGTCGCCCGCGTCATGAATGGCCGCGTCTTCCAGATTGGCGTCTTGATATGGGCTGTACGATTCCAGCCCATAGGAGTCCGGGCGCATTTGCGCGGGACCAAACCGCGAGCCTGGGCGGAATGTCACTGTGCCATCAAACGGTGCGCCAAACAGAACGATTTTGCTTTCCTCAAACGACGTCTCACACCCGATAAAACAAGTTGGTAGCAAAGACGGGGCTTTTTCATTCGCCATGTTCAAGCATCTCCCGCACATAGCTGGGCAACGCAAATGCAGCCGTGTGCAAATCGGTGTTGTAGTACTTGGTTTTCAGTCCCAGCGCGTTCCACCTGTCCGGTTGAAAATCCACAATAGGGTCATATTTCTTGGAGGCGAACCCAAACAGCCAGTGCCCGGACGGATACGTAGGGATGTAGAATTGATATACCCGCGCAATGGGGAATGTGTTTTTGATTTTAGAATGCGCACGTAACATTTCATGTGCATAAGCGGGATAGTACGGGCTTTCATGCTGATTGATCAAGATACCGTCATCTGCCAGCGCATGGTAACAGTTTTGGTAAAATGTATTGGTAAACAGGCCTTCGCCGGGACCGACCGGGTCTGTGGAATCCACCAGAACAAGATCATATTCGCCCTCTTGAGCACGTCCGACAAATTGCAAACCATCCTCAAAATGCATGTGCACGCGCGGGTCTTTGTCCAGCACAGCAGCAGTTTGTGGCAAATATTGCTGGCATAAGCGTACCACACGTTCGTCAATATCCACCAGATCGATGTGCTTCACGCCCGGATAGCGGCAAACCTCGCGGGCCGTGCCGCCGTCGCCGCCGCCAATGATCAGCACACGCTTCACCGCCGGATGCACCGCAAATGGCACATGGGTAATCATATCATGGTAGGCAAACTCATCTTTTTGCGTCACCATCATCAGCCCGTCGATTGTGAAGAATGTGCCAAACGTTTCCGACTCAAAAAAATCGATCTTCTGAAATGGCGTTTGCTCGCTGCAAAGCTGTTTGGTCACTTTAATTGAAAAGCGCACATCGTCGGTGTGATATTCGGAATACCATAAATCGGTCATGAAACCGCCTTCTTTCTAAAAGATCAAGGTTGCTCAAGAATCTTGATGGTATCGGCATTGCTCTCATCACCGACCAGCAGGCCGCCTTGCGCCCGGTAAAATGCATACGCGTCCAAGATTTCCTGTGTCAGCCATTCCCCGGGGATTGCCAGTGGGATTCCAGGCGGATAGATCATAATGGATTCACCGCAGATCTCATCCACGGCTTCGCTGATAGGCACCGCTATCTTTTCAGCGTAAAATGCTTCACGCGGTGTGATAACACCGTGCAGTTTTTGCAGCACCCCACTCATGGAAACACGAAATGGTTCTTTTTTGCCGTAAAATCGCCGACTCAGGTCGCGCAATGCATCGGTCAAGACGCGCAGTGTGGATGCATCATCGCCAATGGAAACAATAAACATGACGACATACGTTTCAGACAGTTCCGGCTGCACATGATAATCCTTGCGCATGATTTCATACGCTTTAAAGCCGGTGAGCCCCAGCTCGTTGACCCGCACCACCACTTTAGTCTCATCATAACCGCAGACGCCTGCCCCGTCAACACAATCAGCCGTCAGCACCGAAAGCCCCGGCATGGCATTGATCTCCGCCTTCATTGTACGCACCTGCTTGAGCAATTCGTCAAAAATGGCACGCCCCTGTGTGACAAGTTTCCGTCTGGCAATGTCTAAGCTGGTCATCAGCAAATAAGAAGCACTGGTGGTCTCAAACAGGTTGATAGCGGCGTGGACGCGGTCGCGCGTTAGATATGCGGTGTGCATGACCAGCGCCGAGCTTTGCGTCAACGCGCCGCCTGTTTTGTGCAGACTGATGGCGGACAAATCCGCACCCGCCTGCATCGCGCTTATCGGAAACGCAGGGTGGAACGGCAAATGTGCGCCGTGTGCTTCATCCACCAAGACAAGCATATTGTGGGCGTGCGCATATGCCACGATGGCAGGCAAATCTGACACCGCGCCGAAATAGGTAGGATTGATGAGAAAGACAGCTTTTGCGTCCGGATTGCGATCAATGGATTTTTTGATTGTTTCAAAGCGCACGCCGTTGAGGATACCATAAGTCTCATCAATCTCCGGCGCGACAAAGACCGGATGTGCGCCGCTCAAAATCAACGCGTTGATGGCGGATTTATGCACATTGCGCGGGATGATGATTTTGTCCTTTGGCTGGCAAGCCGCAAAAATCATGTATTGCACACCGCAGGTAGTCCCATTTACCAGAAAAAATGCCTCATCTGCGCCATAGGCTTGCGCAAGCAGCTTTTCGGCCTGTGCAATCACACCGGTTGGCTTACCGAGCATATCCAACTCGGGCGTAGAGTTGGCATCCATTCTCAGCACTTTCTCCCCGAATGCTTCCATAATCTCCGGACTATTGCGCTTTTTGTGACCCGGCACATCGAAATGCACCATATCGGTGTGTACATACCGTTCCATAGCCTCGAACAGTGGGGCGGTCTGCTGTTCCGCCATGGCTGACAATTCTGTAGCCGCAACATGCAGTTCCTGCTGCGTCGCCACGCGCTTACTCATGGAAACCCACCATATTGCGCCCGTAAAAGATTTCATCCATTTCCTTTTGCAATTTCCTCGTAATACGCTGCGCTTCGCCCGGGTGGATATCCTTTTCGGTAAAACCAAACAAATAGTTGTCCAGCGCAAATTCTTTCAGTTTGCATTTCGTATGAAAAATATTATCTTGATAGACATTAACGTCGATCATCTGGTAATTGTTGCGGACTTCACGCGGGATATAGTTTTGAATAGACGTCATTGGATGCTCCATAAACAGTTTTTTCCCCGCCACATTCCGGGTGAAGCCACGCACACGGTAGTCTAAGGTCATAATATCGGCTTCAAAGCTGCTGATGAGGTAATTGAGCGCGTTGAGTGGCGTGATTTCGCCGCAGGTGGACACATCGATGTCCGCCCGAAAGGTGCACACGCCTCCGTCTGGATGGTATTCAGGATAAGTGTGGACAGTGATATGGCTTTTGTCCAGATGCGCCAGTATGGTTTCCGGGGAAGCCGGACCGGAAGTCTCCTGCGTATCTTCCGCTCTTTGGGGTAGCATCGGTTCTTCACAAATGAGGATAGCGACGCTCGCTCCTTGTGGGTCGTAATCCTGCTTGGCAATGTTCAGAATATCGGCCCCAATGATTTGGGTCAGGTGTTTCAAAATGCCAGTCAGTCGGTCGGCGTTATACTGCTCGTCGATATAAGAAAGATACGCATTGCGGTCAACCACTGTTTTGGCATAGCAGATATCGTACATGTTGAAACTGAGCGACTTTGTTAAATTGTTGAACCCATAGAGCTTTATCCTGTTTTTCATCTTATCCCGTATCATGCTCCTCTAGATTAAATTGGGCAGATTTCCAGCCGCGCCCATAGGCTTGCGGCGCCGTGCCTTCCCGCCAGAAAGGTCACGACGCCGCCCGTGTATAGCAGTATTATTG
>NZ_JBDNLG010000037.1:0-24657 GCF_047718355.1 Ethanoligenens sp. | reverse complement strand
AAACAAACAATGTCACAATAATAGCAGTTATTACGCCGATAATTAAAATCTTTTTATTTCTAAATCTAAAGCTCATTTTATGTTCACCCATTAATCCGTAACCCCCACACAACGTCTGTAAAAGCATTTGCCGCTGCATCGGTTTGATTTTGCGTTGGATCATGGTTTTGAAGTAACGGCTATTTTTTATGCCAGGCACTGCCATGCTTGGCAATATAGTCTGGAAGTATTGGGAAAACTGGTTTTATGGTCACCTCCAACCACCTGACTCGTAACATATTGAGAAAACAAAATAACCCTTGTATTCAAATTGGCATAATGGGGACTCTTTATTTCCGTTGCAGATATTTCCGAATACGATAAACATACGTCACAATCAATCGTGAAAGCGCAATATCATATAGAATAAACGCCGCGTTTGCCAACGCCAACGTGACAGGATACCCATAACGAAGCGCATCAGCCGATACGCCAAACAGTTTGATAGTCACCAGATACGCTAAAATAATGCAAGCGTTGAACAGCGGAACCTTGATGACCCACTGAAGCACACGATGATGCAAACGCTCAACATACTTTTTTAACAAAGGGTAATGCCCAAAGAAAAAGAAGTAATAGATGACCACTCTTTTGTCTGGACACAAGAGTAGACCCAGAATGGTGACCGCAGCAAAAATCCCCCACGCCCACTTCACGTCAAGTTCTATCACCACTACCAGCAACAACATACCGGCAATAGCGGGAAACACCAGCCCCATCACCGGCAGTACACCTGCCAACAGCAAAAGAACCAAGGAAAGTGCAGAAAGCATCCCACCGAGTGCTACGCCATGCGCCCGTTTGTTTGCCATTTAGGCACACTCCTTTAGCATCCGCCGCCACCCATTCCACCACACAGGCAATCGGCGCAGATTAGTCCGGTGCAAATATCACAGCCGGTACAGCCCTGCTGATTACCCATATTGTATCCTCCAAATCCTGCTCCATTCATTTGGCCAGATAACCGATTAAGTGCCTCCTGATATTCACGGTTGTTCGGATCCTGCCGACAGGCATTCTGAAAATTGACATAAGCCTCATTCACCCAGCCCTTGCGGTACATAACACTTCCCATCAAAAAATGCCATTCGGCGTCGCGCTCACCCAGCGGGACAGCATCCAGCACGTTCTGTGCCTGCCCAACCTGCCCGGCATTTATCATAGAACGCACATGCATGAAACGAGAAGACCCCCCGGCATAGGAAGAACCGTTTCCGCCAGAGGCTGAACCGTATCCGCCACTGGAGTAACCGCGGGCTCCACCTGTTGAGCCACCGCCTGGACCGCGCTGCTGCGTAATGGTATTATATGCCTCGTTGATTTCCTTCATCTTTTCAGTGGCGAGATCAGCGAGAGGATTGTTGGCATAATTATCGGGGTGATATTTCTTAACAAGTTTGCGGTATGCCGCCTTCACTTCATCATCGGAAGCATTGGGCGAAACACCCAGAACCTGATACGGATCACTCATTTTATTTCCAGCTTTCTTCAATGGTTAAAACCGTCATTCGGTTTATCGTGATTTGTTTGGCAGTCCTTCCACCACAGCACATTGCATATGCGGCAACCCGAGTGAAAAGGTATTCTCAAGCACCTCTGCATATTGCCGCACCGGTAACAGCGCAAGTGCAGCTTGCATTTCGTAGACACAAGAATTGAGCAGCCCTACAGTACGCGCTCTGGCTGCCACAAAATCGGACGTGGGTGAAAGGTGCCACGCCAGCGCAAACGGGTTGAAATCACCACTTTGCGTATCTTGCTGCATATCGTCCACCGCATCTATCAAATAGATCCAGCGACCCAGAAAATAACCAAAGCGGTGCAATACGCGTTCGTCCGCCTGTTTTTCAGCGCCAAGTAGCAATAGGTCGCCAATCATACCACTGGTAGGATCAGCGGCGGCGTCAATACCCGCCCCCTTGCTCTCAGCGTCTGCCTGTGCACGCATTGCATCGGCAATACGCGCTGCCGCCTGCGGCTGACGGGATGCAGCCCGCCGTTTCATACACGCCGCAATTGGAAGCAACAGCGCCGCCAGCACTTTTTTAGGGATAGATGCGTCATGCAGGTTGTCCCGCAGTTTGTGATACAAAAGCAACACGCCACAATCAGCCACAAAGCGCAATTCCCTACCCTGCGTACAGGCGGGTAGTTTTCGGAGATTGGCGGGGCAGCGGCATTTGCAGATTGTCACCGGGCTTTCCCGCATAGAAAGCAATAACATCGCCATCAGTGTCAGGTCATAGCTCAAAATAAACCGCATAGCAAACGCGTAACGCTTGCCCAGCGTATGGCACATGCCGCAATAGACCGCGCGGTATGCCTCAAATTCCCGGATCTTCAGTTCCGGCTTAAAGGGTTTTACATAGCCGAACAACCAAAAGCCCCTTTCCCAAGCAAATATGTTTGAAACAACACAAGTGCCCTATTGAAAAGATACCCAAACAACACATTCTCTATCATTCGATACCAACCACTTCAACAAAAACAAGACTACACTCTCTATATTCTACAAGATGCCCCTTATAAATGCAATGAATAAACTGTAAAAATATTGCCGCCCGGAAAAATTCCAGGCGGCAATAGCAATCATCAGTCGCGCGTTACTTATGCATGCAACTGTTCTGCAAACCGTTTGCCGAAAGCGACTGCACCAGCAAATTCTTCATCAGACGGGACAAAGCGGGCGGTGTATCCGCTTTCAAACACGTTGAGCTTCATGCCTTTGAGACGCTCCACCAACATAGGCACCGCCTCTCCGCTCCAGCCGAACGAACCAAATGCAGATGCCGGGCGGCCTTTCGCATTGATCAAATCCAGTGAGGCGGCAAGCAGCCAGATCGGACGAACGGCGTCTTTATTGATGGTCGGTGAACCAAGCAAAAACCCATCGTTCTCATTGATTTTATGTGCCAGTTCTTCCTGCGGATGTGCATTGACATCCAGCACTTCAACAACTGCATCGGGCAATACACTCCGGATACCTTCGGCAATCTTCTGCCCAAGCTGTCCCGTATAACCATAGGCACTGCAATAAAAAATGGGAATGTATTTCTTTTGCCGTACTACAGGCTGGCTCCATTTCTCATAGAGTTCCTTACTACGCTCCAGATAAACCCCTTTTGTCAGAACCGGGCCGTGACTGGTGCAGACGGTATCCGCTTCCAACGCGTTGAGTTTGGCAAGCCCTTTAAGCACATACGGTTTGAACGGTCCAAAAATTGCCTGATAATAATTCTCGAACGCGCTCTCATAGCGTTCCGGATATGTGACATGGCTATCGATCATGCGCGGCTCGCAATAATGGGAACCAAGGAAATCACAGGTAAAAACAACCTTTTCCGCCGGATAATAGGTGAACATGGAATCCGGCCAATGCAGAAACGGCGCGGTGACAAATCGCAACTCTTTCCCGCCGCCGATATCCAGCGTTTCCCCATCCTTTACCGCACGAATATGGGCATTGGGTTTGTTGGTAATATTGCGCAGATAGATGCAACCGGCCTGAGATGTCAACACCTCAATCTGTGGGGCTACTTCCAGCAATTTGGCCAATGAGCCAGAGTGATCCGGCTCGTTGTGATTCATAATCACATAATCAATGTTTTTGGGATCAATCAAGCTTGCAATATTTTCAAAATATTCATCGAAATACCGCGGATGCGTGGTTTCGATCAGCACATTTTTTTCGCCTTTGATCAGATATGCGTTATAAGACGTGCCAAATTCCGTACGCATAATCACGTCAAAAATACGCATATTCGGGTTGAGTACGCCGACAGAATAGACGTCGTCTGTAATTTTAATAACACCCAATTCAATCACCTCTGTATGTCCTATTTTATACTACCTGCAGCATTCACGCAAGAGTGCAACAAAATTTCAGCAAAAGGAACGCGTAAAAAGTATGCCACGTCTGGCAAAACACTGCCGCTCAAAAAAATGTGCGGCGAAAGGCACCATCGCCGTTCGCCGCACGGGCTATAAGAAAGGCTGCCCTTATTGCTCTTCAAAAAGCTCTTTGCCTACACCGCACATCGGGCAAACAAAATCTTCAGGAACATCTTCCCATTTGGTGCCGGGATTGATGCCGCCGTCGGGATATCCTTCCGCCTCATCATAAACAAATCCACAGACACTACAAACATATTTTTTCAAATCAAACAACTCCTTTGCAAATCGTCGCAGCCGCACATACGATCACATACGTCCCCGCCAAATCATTATACAATCGGAAGGCCGGTTTGTAAACAGGCAAACTGTAAAATAAATCCTGCCATCTCACGCTTATGTATGCCTATCTTCATCGCGAAAAGTGACGCCTTCCAACTTGTCTTGTATCGTCTTGGAAAGCTCATTGAATACCGTATGATAATAGCATAGACGTGTATCTTCGAGCAATGCGCAGGGCAGCGAACCGGTCATGCAGCGGTTGATATTGATGGGCCCGTCCACGGCTTCGATCACTTGACGCAGGTTGATCTCTTTCGGCGAGCGCACCAATTCATAACCACCCTGCACCCCTTTGAACGATCGGACAATTCCCGCCTGCCCCAACTTTCGGAAAATTTTCAACGTGAACCGGAGTGTGACGCCGGTCTTCTCTGAAACTGAACGGGCGTCCATCCGTGCGCCGCTGGCGGCGAGACAGTCAATGATCCGTACAGCGTAATCAGCTTCCTGTGTGATGCGCATGGTCAAACTCCTCTTAAAAAACGGTCACCGGGGTTACAGGACTCCTCAGCAAGAGGACAACTGCCCTTTTGCAAACTGTCCTCAATCTAAAAAATCTTTCAATTTTTTGCTGCGGCTGGGATGACGTAGTTTGCGCAGCGCTTTCGCTTCAATCTGACGAATGCGTTCGCGTGTGACATTAAACTCCCGTCCCACTTCTTCCAGTGTGCGCGGGCGTCCATCGTCCAGTCCAAACCGCAGACGCAGTACTTTAGCCTCTCGTTGGGTAAGAGTCTTCAGTACATCGCCCAGCTGCTCCTTGAGCAATGTGTGGGAAGCAGCTTCTGCCGGAGCAGGTGCATCGTCATCGGGGATAAAATCCCCCAAATGGCTGTCTTCCTCCTCACCGATAGGTGTTTCCAGTGATACCGGTTCTTGCGCCACTTTCATGATTTCGCGCACTTTTTCCACCGACATCCCCATCAGTTCGGCAATCTCCTCAGCCTGTGGCTGGTGTCCCAATTCCTGCAAAAGTTGGCGTTCCACCCGCACGACTTTGTTAATGGTCTCCACCATATGCACCGGGATGCGTATGGTGCGCGCCTGGTCGGCGATGGCGCGGGTGATGGCTTGCCGAATCCACCATGTCGCATACGTCGAAAATTTATAGCCTTTGGTATAATCGAATTTTTCGACTGCCTTAATAAGCCCGAGATTGCCCTCTTGAATCAAATCCAAGAACTGCATCCCACGGCCCACATATCGTTTGGCAATGCTTACAACAAGACGCAAATTGGCTTCGGACAAGCGTTTGCGCGCCACAATATCGCCTTCACCCATCCGCTTTGCCAGCGCAACTTCCTCCTCGCCGGAGAGCAGCGGCACGCGCCCGATTTCCTTGAGGTAGACCTTGACCGGATCGTCAATGGCAATCCCCTCGGCACTGAGCGTAGATTCCAAATCTGCATTGGGTTTTGTGGCTTCCTCAGCATCGGTGTCTTCCTCAAGTTCTTCGAGCGTCGGTTCTTCCTGGTCATCCAGCACGTCGATGTTGTGCTGCTCCAGAGCTTCATATAGCTTTTCCGTCTGCTCGGAGTTAAAATCAATTTCTTCCAGTGCCTCGGTAATCTCTGTCATCGTGAGATTTCCCTTGGTCTTGCCCGACTCAATCAGTTCGGCAATGCGGTCCTTTTTTTTCGTGCCTTCATTTCCCATGTTGCATCCTCACCTTTGTTCTTCCAGCTTTTTGGCACGGATAGCTTCATAAGCGATCCGTGCGTCCTGCTGTTCCGCAATACGCCTGTTCATCTGCTCGTCCAGAAGCACGCTGGCGCAGTCGCGCACTTCCTGTGGTGTGTTGGAAACCAGCGTTTTATGCAAAATCCCTGTGATTTTTCCCATTTCGTCCGTAGAAAACTGCACGCCAAGTGCGGAAATGTCTGGATCTCCGCCACGCACCTGTGCCCGCAATGCCGCATAAACACGGCGGTTGAACGCTGTGATAAAATCATCGGGATGGAGTAAAGCATCCATCAATTTCAAAAAATCGGGGTTATGGTAAAGCAGAACAATCAAGCTTTCCTCCGCGCGGGCGGCACGCAAATTGCTCCTCTTTTCAGGGTTCAATCGATCTTTCAGGCCGCGTGCCGCCGCAATCTCCTCGCGTACACGCGCCCTTTTTTGCTTGCCGTGCTGCTTTGCACGCAGAGTCGTTGTATCCGCCAGCACATTTTCTTTGGAAACATCCAGCGTTTCCGCCAGTTTTCCAGCATAAACATCCCGTTCTACCATGCTTTCGACTGTAGCGAGGATTTCCACCGCCTCCTTCAGATAGGCCGCTTTCTGTTCGGTGATGTTGACATCATATTTTTGAAGCGCGGATGCCAGCCTGTATTCGATGTGGTTACCACTCTGATTGAGCAGCAGCCGGAACCGGTCGGCTCCGTGTGTTTTGATAAATTCATCAGGGTCTTTCCCCCCCTCAATACGCAGTACCCGTACTGCAAGCCCAGTCTGCGTAAGCAGGCCAATCGCCCGTTGAGAAGCGTTCTGCCCTGCCCTATCGGCATCATAAGAGATAACAACTTCCTTCGCATACCGCGACATCAGGCGGCATTGTTCCGCTGTAAGCGCGGTGCCAAGCGTTGCCACCGCATTGCCAAAACCAGCTTGATGCAAGGCAATGGCATCCATATAGCCCTCGCAAAGCAGCAGGGACGTTCCGCCGCTGTTTTTGGCAAAATTGAGTGCAAACAGGCAGTTGCTCTTGTGGAACGCCGGCGTGTCGTTGCTGTTGAGATACTTCGGCTTGCTGTCATCCAACACGCGGCCGCCAAACGCAACCACATTGCCGCGCAGGTCGATGATTGGGAACATCACCCGTCCGCGGAACACATCATAAAAACCGCCATTGCGCCCCCGCAGCACCAGCGCGCCTGCCGCCAATTCCTCCGGCGAAAACCCCTGCGTTTGCAGATGCTTGAGCAGATTATCCCAACCGGGCGGCGCATAGCCAAGCCCAAATGTGCGGATGGTGTGCATAGAAAGCGCACGTTGATTGAAATAATCCAACCCCGCTTTTCCTTGCGGGGATAACAGGCACGCGTGAAAATAACGTGCAGCAGCACGGTTCATCTCCAGAATTCGCGCTCGCAGCCTGGAAGCAGTTTCCGCGCCGGGTTCTTCGCTCGGTACAGCAATCCCTGCCTGCGCAGCCAAAAACTCTACGGCCTCAGGGTACTCAAGATTTTCGATCTTGCGCACAAAGGTGATGACATCCCCCCCGGTCTCGCAGCCAAAACAATAAAAATGCTGATCGTCCGGATAAACATGAAAGGAAGGGGTTTTTTCATTGTGAAACGGGCAGAGCCCCACCAGGCTTTTTCCGCTTTTGCGTAGGTTCACATAACGCGACACGACACTTTCAATGTCGCAGCGGTCTTTTAGTTCCTGCAAAAAAGCTTCGGGAATCAACGCCCCACCACCTTCCTTTATTTGGAATTATCTTTTACATAAATCAAAGAAAATATGCAAAAACGGCAGAATGCTCATTTATTCCATGCCTGCGGTATAAAAATCCCCTGATAGACCTGTATTGCAAAACGGTCGGTCATGCCCGCAATATAATCACAAACTGCCGTCTGGGCGCCATCCTCCGCACAGATACGACCGAATTCGGTGTGCAGCTCATCGGTATGGTGCAGAAAATGGTCATAAAGCCGTTTGAGGATATATTCAGCTCTGCCCTCTTCACTTTTGGCCACGGGATTGGTATATACCTGTTCGAACATGAACCGACGCAAAGCCAAGAATGCCTGCTCTACCTTTGGCGACATGGCAATATGTCCCCCGGTGCTGTTCTCCACCGTGTCGGTGACCAATGTGTTGATACGCTGCGAATGCGACCGCCCCAGTACATACCGCGTCTCCCATGGAATTTCATCGTCTTTGAGTACTCCGCCCCGCAGTGCGTCGTCGATGTCATGGTTGAGGTAGGCAATGCGGTCGGACAGCCGCACAATGCACCCTTCCGGTGTAGACGGCATGGAACCGGACGTGTGGTTTAGGATGCCATCGCGCACTTCCCAAGTCAGGTTCAGCCCTTTGCCGTCGTTCTCCAGTTTTTCCACCACCCGCAAACTTTGCGCATGGTGGGCAAACCCGCCGGGATGAACCTCGTCCAACGCCCGCTCTCCCGCGTGACCGAACGGTGTATGTCCCAGATCATGACCCAGCGCAATCGCTTCGGTCAAATCCTCGTTGAGTTGCAGCGCGCGGGCAATGGTGCGGGCTATCTGTGCAACCTCCAGTGTGTGGGTCATCCGCGTATGATAATGGTCACCTACCGGCGCAAGAAAAACCTGCGTCTTATACTTTAAGCGGCGGAAGGCCTTGCAATGGATAATGCGGTCCCTGTCACGTGCAAATACGGTACGCAACGGGCACGGTTCCTCGGCACGCGCCCGCCCGCGCGAACGTGCCGCAAGGGTCGCATACGGCGACAGGACACGTTCCTCCAGTGCTTCCGTCTGTTCCCGGATGGTCACAAGACCGCCTCCTGTCTTCGGCAGATCGGCTTTCTACAATACCTATACACAATTGGCCGGCATATTCCTGCTTAACAGTAAAAAACGTGGTTATTTTATGAAAAGGACGCTTAAATACCGTTCACCGGTATCGGGTGCCAAGCAAAGCACCCGTTTACCCGCGCCCAGTTCTTTGGCAAGGCGGCGCGCAGCATAAACAGCCGCACCAGTTGAAATGCCCACTAAGATACCAAATGTTTTGGTAAACCAAAGCGCAGTGGTCATCGCCGCCGCAGTTGGAACCGGAATAACGCGGTCTGCAAGAGCACGCTCGAAATTCTCGGGCAAAAAGCCGGCGCCGATTCCTTGGATGCCATGGGGGCCGGCATGTTCCCCTTCGATTACCGCCGATTCAGACGGTTCCACCGCCGCACACAGAATCGAAGGAAGTGCTTCTTTCAGCACACGGGCTGCGCCGGTAAAGCTGCCGCCGGTGCCAATACCCGCAACGAACGCATCCAACCGGCCATCGGTGTCTCGCAAAATCTCCCGCCCGGTTGCTTCATTCGCGGCGGGGTTAGCAGGATTTTCAAACTGTTTGGGCATAAAGGCATTTGGAATAGTCTTTGCCAATTCTTCCGCTTTCTGCATCGCGCCGGTCATACGCTGTGCGCCCTCGGTCAGCACCAGTTCGCCGCCATATGCGGTGATGAGTTTGCGCCGTTCCAGCGTCATCGTATCCGGCATTACAATAATGACACGGTATCCACGCGACACACCGATCATAGCCAACGCAACACCCATATTCCCACTAGTCGGTTCAATAATGACGCCCCCGGGCCGAAGTTCGCCAGAAGCTTCCGCCTGCTCAATAATGGCAAGGGCCGCACGATCCTTGATGCTGCCGCCGGGATTGTAGCTTTCCAGTTTAACTAAAACCTCAGCTCCACTGTCCCGAAAGGAAAAAACCGGGGTGTTCCCTACCAACTCGTTTACAGATGTCACAATACCCATGCCCGCACGCTCCTATCCATGCCCTTTGTCTATATTTTGCCGTCAAACAGCAGGCACTCTGTCAAATATTTATACAAACGCTGATTCTTCTTCGTAAATTTCACCCTGCTCCCGCAAAACAACCCTTCCGCAGGAGCATTCTGTAACCGCTGTCCGAAATGCATCCGCCTTATTTTGAGGAACCGAAAGCAAAACAGAAACCACTTCAGTATAAGTAATGTCGCGCACATGTCCCATACGACGAGCCAGCCGCTCCATGGCAGAAAGTTCTGTGTACGCACAAGAAAACGCATACAGAACGCAGGCACACAAAACGACCGGTTCTGCGGCGTCCGCCGCCAAAGAGACCGCGTGCCCATAGGCACGAACCAGTCCCGGCGCTCCCAGCAGCACGCCGCCAAAATACCGCACCACCACAGCAGCCACACAGGTAAAGCCACGTTTGCGCAGAACGGAAAGCACTGGCTGCCCTGCCGTGCCGGACGGTTCCCCGTCATCCGAACAGCGCTCTGTATCGGGCAGGACACACGCAAACACATGATGGCGGGCATCAGGGTGCACATGCCGCATTTCCGCCAGAAAATCCGCTGCTGCCTTCTCACCATCCACTGGGCGCAAGAATGCGAGAAAGCGTGATTTCTTTTCGACATATTCAGCCTGCGCGCCTGCCCGTATCGTTGTGTAGTCCATGCTGCCCCCTGTTGCCCCCGCTGCGGTTTTCGTGTGGGAACCGTCGGTCTCTATCGGACAGGCGTTGGCGGAAATCCCCAAAATAAAAAATGGACGCCGCCCGTCAGACGCCGCCCCTGTACGAATCCGCACGAAGACCCAAAAAGGCAACGCGCTGTACCAAAAATACATTGGAGAGTTGCTTATTCCATATTGTATCTTTTTTTGAAACGGTCGATGCGTCCGCCCGTATCTATCAACTTCTGCTTGCCCGTAAAGAACGGATGGCATTTCGAGCAAATATCGATGTGAAGGTCTTGTTTGGTAGACCGTGTTTCGATCTCGTTGCCGCACGCGCATTTGATGACAGTTGTTTCGTATTTCGGATGAATACCCGGCTTCATCTTGGTCACCTCTTTCAAATAGGACAAAATAGCAGTATTCAGTATAGCATATCAAGCGGCAAATTGCAAGCATTTTCATACGGAAAATATTCAAATTGACAGCCACCGCGCACAAAAAGACAATGCTTGTGCTTTTTACGCCTTTTCCAGCGTGAAGACGAACTCACAATACTGCCCTTCCATGCTCTTCACGGTGATATCCTGCCCTTGAAGCAACAACATACTGCGCACAATATATAACCCCAGCCCCACGCCTTTGTGATCGGTGCTGCGGGACTTGTCCGTTTTATAGAACCGCTCAAAAACATGTGGCAAGTCCTGTGCCGGGATACCCATGCCGGTGTTCCTCACACTCACAAAAACCCGCCGCCCTCTGGAGGCAGTGGTAATGGAGACGGTTCCACCCTCATTGGAGAACTTCACGGCATTTTCCACCAGGTTGAACAGGATCTGGTGGGTAACATCCGGATCCGCCAGCACCGTCAGCTGCATGTCGGCCAGCACGTCCATACCTTCCACCATCAAATGCTTTTCACCGACGGCGTATTCAAATCCGACCATTACCCGTTTGATTGTCTCCGCCACATTGAATGTACTCTGTTGAATGTGTACCTCGCCCGCCTCGATCCGCGCAATGTTGAGCAGTGAATACACCAGTCTGGAAAGCCTTTTCACCTCATCTGAAACGATTTCCAGATAATACCCTTGTTTTTCCTGTGGGATAGTCCCATCGAGAATGCCGTCGATAAAACCGGCAATACTGGTCATGGGCGTGCGCAGTTCGTGTGAAACATTAGCGACAAAGCTGCGGCGCATCTCCTCAAGCGACACCAGTGAAGACGCCATATTGTTGAATGCCACGGCCAGCTGCCCGATTTCGTCCGGTTCGCCCACCGGCACACGAATGTTGAAATCCCCTTCGGCAAAGCTCCGTGCAGCGCCGGCCATCTGCCGCAACGGCCGCACCAACCGCTGCGTCACGTAGTAAATGGCGGCAAATGTGAACAACAGCACAACAGCCACACAAAAGACGAAAACACGGAAGATGTCGCGCATATACTTGAGCATGCTGTCCGCGCGGGAAGATACAAACACCGCACCGATAATCTGCCCGTTGTTATCCTTGATTGAAGTACCGACCGTCAGGTAGGGGCGGTTGTAAAACCCGCCAAGTTCCCCGCTTTGCTCATAAAAATCCGTATCGGACTTGGCAATGGTATTCATCACCGATGCAGGAATGCTCATATCGGGGGATGCGATGTTCAAGCGGTCGGTTGTGCTAATCCGCCCGATCACCACGCTGCCATTGGTCTGCACCAGATAGATGTCCGCATCGATTGTCTGGGCAAACAACCCGATTAAATTGCTAAGCTGCCGGTTGCCGTCCGGGCCGAGTTCATTGTAACCTTGCGCAAATTGGGCAATTGTCCGGGCATTCTGGCTGAACAACTGATGCTTTTGGCCACTGGAATAGCGCACGGAAAACACTATCAGAGCGATTGAGAGAATCATAAAGCTAAGCAGCATGACGATCGCGCAGGCAGCAAAATATTTAGCAAACAAACTTCGGCGGAGCTGCTCGCGCAGCAGACGCAGAGTGCCGCGGGAAAACCGCTTGGTTTTAGTTTTTTGTTTCAAATTTATAGCCCACACCCCATACGGTCTTAAGCGACCACTGCTCCGACTTGCCTTCCAATTTTTCCCGCAGACGCTTGATGTGTACATCTACCGTGCGCGAATCGCCGTAATATTCAAACCCCCAGACTTCATCCAGCAATTGGTCACGCGTATACACGCGGTTCGGGTTGCTGGCAAGGTGGTAAAGCAATTCCAGCTCTTTTGGCGGGGCATCTACCAATTGCCCTTCTACCCGCAATTCATAATTGGTAAGATTGACGGTCAAATTATCATAACGCACTTCTTTGACCGCGTCATTTTCCGCTCCGGAATATCGGCGCAGCACCGCCTTGATACGCGCCACCACCTCTTTTGCGTCAAAAGGCTTCACGATATAATCATCCGCGCCCAATTCCAGCCCAAGCACTTTGTCAAATGTTTCGCCTTTAGCTGTGATCATGATAACCGGCTTTTCAGATTTTTTGCGGATCTCCCGACAGACCTGCCAGCCGTCCATTCCGGGGAGCATAATGTCAAGCAATACCAGATCCGGCTTGTGATCCTCAAATTTTTTAACTGCGTCCACCCCATCGTAAGTGGAAGCAACCGAATATCCCTCTTTTTCCAAATAAAGCCGGAGCAGCTCATTGATGTTCCGATCATCGTCTACGACCAGTATCTTTGTAGGTTCCACATTCCATCCCCCATTTCAAACGTCAGGCTGTCTTGCAAGCACACCGCACCCATGGCCGGAGCGTTCAGCACTGTCTGCGTCTTATCTACTTTTCATTATAACCAAGCCCATTCGCTGTTGTTGAATAAAATTTGAACAAGGCGTGACGTCACTGCAAACAATATAGAAGCCGACGAGCGCGCGTCCTTGCATAGGCTTTCCTTTATCTTAATACAACTGCGCATAAAAAACAGCACTTTTCATAAAAATGCATTAAATTTTTGATTTATATCAAACGGGAATACAGACCAACCATTTTTTGTGCTATACTGTTCCATAAGCATCTGTCCTGCAAGCAAACGCGCGGATGTCGCACGCCCATTTGCCGCTGGCAGGTCTGTGCCGTGTTGCCTAAACGACGCGGAATCCTTTGATTGGCAGGTGAATTTTTTGTCTGATCATTCTCCCAAACCAAACCCACTCATCGAGCACGTCAGCACCGCCGACCGTACCCGGTTTGGCATGATCGGCGGCGGGGTGGGCATCGGCGTGAACGCACTCATCTTCGTCGCAGAGATTATTATCGGTCTGCTCACCCATAGTGTCGCCATCACAGCCGACGCGTTCCACAATTTGACCGATGTAGCGTCTTCTCTTATCACGGTCATCAGCTTTAAAGTCGCAAGCCGCCCCGCGGACCGGGAACACCCGTTCGGCCATGGGCGGATGGAATACATCGCTGAACTGCTGATTGCCATGATCATCATCCTCATTGGATTTGAATTTGTACAATCTTCGATTGAAAAGGTTTTGCACCCTGCCGCAGTGCATTTCAGTATCATCCCATTTGTGCTGGTTTTGCTGTTCATCCCGCTCAAGCTGCTTCTCAGCCTGTTTTACCGCTACCTGAGCAAGCGCATCCGCTCTTCCGCGCTGCAAGCCACGGCGACAGATGCACTCAGCGACGTATTCGTGCTGGCTGTAGCCTCCGTTTCCCTCCTCTGCGCGCGTTTCACCACCTTACCGGTAGACGGGTGGCTTGGACTGCTGGTTTCCGTTTTCATCCTGTATTCGGGTTTTTCCATTGGGAAAAAGGCGGTGAACCCGTTGCTTGGCGAAGCACCCAATCCGGTGGTCGTCCGGGAAATCGTAGAGGGTGTGCGGGCATATCCCTATATTACCGGTGTACATGATCTGGTCATCCACAACTATGGCCCCGGCAAATTTATGGCCACTATCCACGCTGAAGTCCCGGCCGACGTACCCGTGATGGAACTGCACGAGAGCATTGACCGTGCGGAACACGAACTTTCCCAAAAGCACGGCATCATCCTGGTCATCCACATGGACCCACTCAACAAAAACGACGAGACTGTCATCCGCGTGCAGAACGAACTGCTGGAAGCAATCAAGCCTCTTTCAGTGATTCGCTCCATCCACGATTTCCGTATTGTGGGCAAAGATAAACACTTGAATCTGGTATTCGATGCAGTGGTGGATAACAGCGTCCCGGCGACCACCGGGGCGACCAATCAGCTCGTGCAGGAAATCAACAGTCTGCTCAAGCAGAAACACCCGAATTATCGCGCGGTCGTACAGATTGACAGGAACTATACCCCGCTTTGACCCAATGGTTTGAATCTTGCGGGCCTACGTCCGCCGCAAAGGAAGAAGCATTTATGGATTTTGTTTTATTAACCGATTCGACCTGCGACCTCTCTCCTCAGATGGCGGAGGAACTTGCAGTTTCCGTTATACCGCTGATTTATTCCATCGACGGAAAAGAATACTACCACTATGTGGACAATCGGGAACTGAATATACATATGTACTATGATCAACTCCGGGCCGGCGCGTATCCACAGACCGCACAAATCAGCCCGCTGGAATTCCGGGAGGCATTTGAGCCGCACCTGCGCGCAGGAAAAGACGTACTGTATATCGCATTTTCCAGCGGCATCAGCGGCACATACAACACCGCAGCCATGGTTGCCAAAGAGCTGCAAACAGAATACCCCGACCGCCGTATGATCGTCTATGACTCCCTCTGTGCTTCCGGCGGCGAGGGGCTGCTCGTCTATCATGCGGCCAAATTGGCACAAACCGGGCAGCCGCTCGACACCGTGCTGGCGTGGCTGGATGAAAACCGGACAAAACTCGTGCACTGGTTTACGGTAGACGATCTGAACCATTTGCATCGGGGCGGACGCATCACAGGCGCAGCGGCACTGGTGGGTGGGATGCTTGGCATCAAGCCCGTACTGCATGTGGATGATGAAGGCCGGCTGATACCGATGGAAAAAGTACGCGGGCGGCGCAAGGCGCTGGACCGATTGGTGGATCATATGATTGAAACAGCCGTCGACCCCGTGAACCAAACCGTTTTTATCAACCATGCCGACTGTATGGACGATGCCCGTTATGTGGAAAAACAGGTGCGCGCCAGGGTGGGCGCAACAGACATCCACCTATATTATATCGGCCCGCTCATTGGCGCCCACTCCGGCCCAGGCACCCTCGCGCTGTTCTTCCTTGGCAGCAAGCGATAAAAACGATATGCATCCTGCCAGTGCGGTTTTGTGCAATTTATTAGAGGTACTTTACAAACACCCTGTTTAAATGCTATCATAATACAAGGTGTGCAGGTAAAAAATGCATCTTACCTTGCCTGCGGGCATTTTGAAACATCAAGCAACAGAATAAGACATGGGCAAAGCGGCTGTCACCACAGAAGCGCCCGTCCGTTCTGTTTGTCTTAGCATGGAATCTTTTAGTTAAGCCGTGGTGTGCAGCGTTGCAATCACGTAAAATGGCTATACTATAGACAAGACGCCGTATGGGAATACGCGGCTTGAGGCGGAATGCCAGCTTGTTTTGATTTTTCTCTGTCCGCACATCGTACACGGTCATACGCAGACACAAGCACATTTGTGTGCAAGATTGAAGGAGGTCACAAACTGCCTGTTGCATTATTTGCAATCCGGCAGTTTAACATGTATGGAAGAAAATTTGGAAAATTTATTTGCAAAACTCGGGCTTTCGGAAGAAGTTTTGAAAGCAATCGACCTTATGGGGTTTGAAGAACCCTCCCAGATCCAGACGCAGGCGATCCCTGTGATCTTGGAAGGCAGCGATGTGATCGGGCAGGCACAGACAGGCACGGGCAAAACGCTGGCATATTCCGCCCCTGTCATCAGCATGATGGAGCACGGCCCCCATCAGGTGCAGGCACTCATCCTCGTGCCCACACGCGAACTGGCTATTCAGGTCAACGACGAATTGGTGCGCATCAATCGCCTCAGCCACTATACATCCATTCCAGTTTACGGCGGGCAGCCCATTGACCGGCAGATCCGCGCACTGCAAAAGGGCGTAGATATCGTGGTGGCCACACCGGGCCGCATCCTTGACCATATCCGGCGCGGCACCGTGGATTTCAGCCATGTGCGTTTCTTCGTATTGGATGAATCCGACGAGATGCTCAACATGGGCTTCATCGACGATATCCAAGCTGTTTTGGACACTCTGCCGGCGGAACGGCAATCCCTGCTGTTTTCAGCCACCATGCCCATGCAGATCCGCAAGCTGGCACAAAAGCACATGAAACCCGATGTCAAAAACATTGTTATCGCTAAAAGCACACTGACTGTCTCGCTGACCGAACAATTTTATTTTGAAGTCAAGCACCGCGACCGGTTTGAGACCCTTTGCCGCATTCTGGATGTGGATGAACCGGAAAGCGCCATCATTTTCTGCCGCACCAAACGCGGTGTGGATGAATTGGTGGAAAACATGCAGTCACGCGGATACATTGTGGAAGGCATGCATGGCGACATGGGACAAAACCAGCGCCAGAACACCTTGAAAAAATTCCGTGAAAGCAATCTGGACTTTTTGGTCGCCACCGACGTTGCGGCTCGCGGCATCGACATTGAGAATATCAGCCATGTCATCAACTATGAGTTGCCGGAGGACGCAGAATCCTATGTTCATCGCATTGGGCGCACCGGTCGCGCCAACCGCACCGGTATCGCTTACAGCTTGGTGACGCCGCGCGAATATGTTATTCTCAAGCAGATTGAGCGCGTTACCCACAGCCATATCAAGCGCAAGGAAATCCCCACTGTAGAAGACATCTATGAGGTCAAATACAAAAATGTCCTCACCAAAGTCAAGGAAGAACTCGAAAAAAATGCATTTGAAAAGTTCAAACCCCTTGCCTCGGAGTTGGATGACGAATACAATCTGGTGGATGTAGCAGCCGCGCTTTTGAAGCTGCTCTTTGAAAATGAATTGAATTACGATTACGCGTCGAGCGAAAAAGTCCGTGAAGCGCGGCAAAATGCTGAGGAAACACGGTTGTTCCTCAATGCCGGTCGCATGGACAAAGTCACACCGCGTGACATCCTGCGCTTTTTATGCGACAACTCCGGATTTACCCGCAACGAAATTGGACATATTGATATTTTTGATAAATTCTCGTTCGCTAATGTCGCCAGCAGCGCGGCAGAAGCGATTATCGCAAGCTGTGCGGGCCTCACTCTCTGTGGTCGCCCCGCCAATGTGCAGGTCGCTCAAAAACGGCAGCCCCGTTACTAAGCGATGATTCTCGTTTAACTGAACAAAAACAGCGGCACAATAGATAACGCATAATGAAAGAGCTTGTATCGGCCCAGACGGCCAATGCAGGCTCTTTTTGTTTGCATCCAATGCCCCTTTGCCTGTCCGGCCTCGTGTACGCCCCGCATAATGTTTTGGTGAATGGTCAAACTAAATTTTGACCATGTGCATTCTACAGTATGCGGGCACGCCGCCCAATCCGTACAAGTCAAGGAGGATTGAGATGACAGTCCTGATTCCGGCATTTGAGCCCGATATGCGGTTAATTGCTTTACTGCACACGCTGGCACAACAAGACCTGCGCATCGTGGTGGTAGATGATGGCAGTGGACAAGGATATATTTCTGTATTTGAGCAGGCACGCACCATTGGTTGCACAATCCTCACACATCCAACAAACCTCGGCAAGGGCTGTGCGCTCAAAACAGGTTTCTCTTATATATTGGAAAACATGCATGAAACCGAAGGCGTGATTACAGCCGATGCCGATGGTCAGCACCTCCCCATCGACATCCTGCACGTGGCCGAAGAACTGCGGCGAACACATACCGCCATCGTGCTTGGCGCGCGCCGGTTTACGGGGCATGTGCCGGCACGCAGCGTATTCGGCAATTTGGTCATGCGGGCGGTCTTTGCCTTTGCCAGCGGGCGAAATGTATGGGATACGCAGACCGGCCTGCGCGGCATCCCTGCGGAGCTTCTGCCCTTGCTGCTGCGGGTACGCGGCGCACGTTTTGAATATGAAATCAACATGCTGCTCGACCTTGCCAACGCCGGGTATAAGTTCCAGCAAATTTTTATCGACACAGTGTACACATCTGGAAATGCCACCTCCCATTTCCGTCCTTTGGTTGACTCTGTTCGCGTACTGCTCCCCACGCTGCGCTTCTGTGTGTCCAGCATTGCGGCAGCCGTCACTGACTACATTCTGCTATTCGTCTTCCAATGGCTGACACACAGCCTGCTGTTAGGCGTCGTGCTGGCACGCGCATCGAGTTCCGGTGTCCAATATGTACTCAACCGCTCGCTGGTCTTTCACTCCCGCCTGACGAATAAAAAACAGCCCCACCGCGCCGCGCAGTATTACCTGCTGGTACTGGGACTATTGGGGCTCAACTATCTGATTTTAAAAGTACTGACCGGCCCGATGCATATTTGGCTCGTATGGGCTAAACTCGTCACAGAAATGATTCTGTTTTTCGTCAGCTATCTTGCGCAACGGCTGCTGGTGTTCAAACACCCGGTCATTAATTAACGCGTTCTAATTGGTTAATGCATCTGTTCCACCAACTGTTGTTTAAGCGACCAAAGCGGTTGGGAGAGATCCACATAATACCGGTGCGGATTTTCAAAACGGAGCACTTCGTCCCAAAGCGTGTTGATTTGTTCCCGACAATAAGCGGCGATTTCTTTGACGGACGGGCCTTGATAAACGCACTTCCCCGCCTGAAAGATGGGGACAAGCAGTGGCCTGGCGATAAAATCCGCCACCGTCTTGCGCTTCCATGTATGTTCGGGATCGAACAGAACATAAGGTTGGTTCTCGTCTATATGTTCCTTTGCCAGTGCAATTACATCGGCGATTGCTTTGCCGGTTTCGCGTTCATATAACCGCCACACCTGTTTAAAACCGGGTGTGGTGATTTTTTCGACATTTTCACTGATTTTGATTTTGGGAATGATTTGCCCGTCCCACTCCACTGCCGCCAGTTTGTACACGCCGCCGAACACCGGTTCGCTGCGCGATGTAATAAGCCGCTCGCCAACGCCGAACGAGTCCACTTTTGCCCCTTGTATCAGAATGTCCCGGATGATATACTCATCCATCGAATTAGAGGCAACGATGCCGCAGTCGGTGAAACCTGCGTCGTCCAGCAGTTTACGTGCTTTGCGGGAAAGATAGGTGATGTCGCCACTGTCGATACGAATACCCGCCGGGCGGAATCCGCGCGGCAGCACCTCCTCCTGAAACGTCCGGATGGCGTTTGGTACGCCGGATTTCAGTACGTTGTATGTATCCACCAGCAACACGCAGTTCTGCGGGTAATTGTGTGCATAGGCGCGGAACGCATCCAGCTCGCTGTCAAACATCTGCACCCAGCTGTGCGCCATCGTGCCCATTGCCGGAATATCAAAATCACGCTCGGCAATGGTACAAGCCGTCCCGACACAACCGCCGATAACCGCCGCCCGCGCGCCGAGAATCGCGCCGTCACTGCCCTGCGCCCGGCGGGAACCAAACTCCATTACCGGCCGCCCCGCCGCCGCCCGCACAATGCGGTTGGCTTTGGTGGCAATCAGCGACTGATGGTTAACTGTGAGCAAGATCATCGTTTCGACAAATTGTGCCTGTATAACCGGTCCGCGCACCGTCACGATAGGCTCGCCGGGAAAAATCGGCGTCCCCTCCGGCACTGCCCATACATCACAGCAAAAGTGGAACGTCCGCAGATACTCCAGAAACTGTTCGTTAAAGATGCCTTTCTCTTGTAGGTAAGCGATATCATCATCATCAAACGACAGGTTTTGCAGGTATTCAATTACCTGTTCCACCCCTGCCATAACGGCGAAACCGCCCTCTTCCGGCACACGACGAAAAAACATATCGAAATAGGCCACACGGTCGGCAAGTCCTTCTACAAAATAGCCGTTTGCCATTGTCAATTCATAAAAATCTGTCAGCATCGTCAAATTTGCGTCTGCATATCGATTCATTGTCAACAACCCCTTTTTATCTGGCAGTTTTGTTCCACACCCCATATTAAAAAGAAAGGACTGCCGCTTTCCGACAATCCCAATGCACTACACCATCACAAATACAACTATTACGCCTCGTCCAGCGCTTTCTGCACCAGCTCGCGCACCACCTGCGGATTCGCCTTGCCTTTGGAAGCACGCATACACTGCCCTACCAAATACCCGGAGGCGTTCGTCTTGCCTTTTTTGTAATCGGCAACCGATTTTTCATTCTGCGCCAGCACATCTCTCACGATTGCTTCGAGTGCGCCGGTATCGCTCACCTGCGCCAGTCCTTTGGCTTTCACAATATCATCCGGCTCGCCGCCGTTGCTGAATATCTCCTCCAGCACGGTTTTGCCCGCCGTGTTAGAAATGGTCTTCTTTTCAATTAAAGCAATGAGCGCCACCAGCTTGGCTGCGGTCAGTTGTGTCTGGGAAAGCACTGCGTCTTTCTCGCCCAGCAGACGCGCCACATCGCCAATCATCCAGTTTGCAACCGATTTGGGCGCCACGCCGCCGATACGCAGGCATTCCTCAAAGAACGCCGTGCGCTCCGGGTCGGTGGCCAGCAAGCCCGCGTCAAACTCCGGTAAATTGTAGTCCTTCATATACCGGATACGGCGTCTATTCGGCAGTTCGGGGATGCTCGCACGCCACGTGTTCAAATCCTCTTCATCGAGCACAATCGTGCCAAGGTCCGGTTCTGGGAAATACCGATAATCCTGCGCGTCCTCTTTGGAACGCATCACAAAGTTTTTGCCCTGCGTATCGTCCCAGCGGCGGGTCTCCTGGTCGATGGTACCGCCTGCTTCCAGTACTTCGATCTGCCGTTTGGACTCATATTCGATGGCATGGGCCGCCGCGTTAAACGAGTTCACATTCTTCATTTCAACGCGCGTACCAAACTCCGTGCTGCCTTTCGGACGCACTGAGACGTTCACATCCGCACGCATGGAACCCTCCTGCATCTTGCAGTCGGAAATATCCAGCGCCAGCAGGATGTCGCGCAAGGTTTCCATGTAGGCTTTGGCCTCGGCGGCGCTGCGCAGATCGGGTTCAGACACGATCTCGATGAGCGGCACCCCGCAGCGGTTAAAGTCCACCAGCGTACCGGAAAAACTATCGCCGTGCAGCAGTTTGCCTGCATCTTCTTCGATGTGGATGCGCGTCACGCCGATGCGTTTCTCCGCGCCGTCCACCAACACGTCCACAAAACCATGTTCGCAAAGCGGTACATCAAACTGCGAAATCTGATAGGCTTTGGGCAGGTCGGGGTAGAAATAGTTTTTGCGATCCTGCTTGGACACGGGGTTGATGTCGCACCCGAGTGCATACCCCATCCTCACGGCATATTCCACCACTTTTTCATTCAGAACCGGCAATGCGCCTGGCAGACCGGTACAAACCGGGCAGCATTCGGTGTTGACTTCCGCTCCGAATTCGTTTTTGCAGGAACAATAGATTTTGCTTTTGGTTGAAAGTTCCGCGTGAACTTCCAGACCCACTACGATTTCATATTCCATCTTGGTTCTCCCCCTCACAGCACAGCCGGTGCGAACACGCCGCAGACCTGTTCCACCGCTTTGGCTGCGTTCAAAATGGTCTGCTCGTCAAACTTCCGCCCGATGAGCTGCAAACCGACCGGCAATCCGTCCAGCTCCCCGCAGGGCAGCGACACCGCCGGCAGACCGGCGATATTGACCGGCACGGTGCAGATATCAGCGGCATACATTTGAAGCGGATCGGCGGTGCGTTCACCGAGCTTGAATGCCGTCACCGGGGAAGTCGGCGTCAGGATCACGTCGCAGTCCTCGAACGCCCTGGTGCACTCGCTGCGGATGAGATTCTGCGTCAGTTTTGCCTTGTGGTAATAAGCATCGTAATAACCGGAACTCAGCACGAACGTGCCCAGCATAATACGGCGCTTGACCTCGTCGCCAAATCCTTCGGAACGCGAATTTTCATAGAGAGACAGAAGGTCGTCGTACTGCTCCGCACGGAAGCCGTATTTCACCCCGTCAAACCGTGCAAGATTGGAAGACGCTTCCGCACAGGCGAGGATGTAATAGGTCGGCAGTGCATATTCGGTAGACGGCAGGGAAACATCGGTCAACACCGCACCCGCTTTTTCCAGCGCCTTGGCGGTATCCATCACCTTTGCCTTGACCGCGTCATCCACGCCCTCACCAAAATATGCCTGCGGGATACCGACGCGCAAGCCCTTGACCGCACCGGTCAGCGTGCCTGCTACCGGCGGCAGCTCCCGATGGGTGCTGGTCGCGTCATGCGCGTCGCGGCCCTTGATTACGTCGAAGAGCAGCGCCGCATCATCCACTGTGCGTGCAAACGGGCCGATCTGATCGAGAGAGGAAGCAAACGCCACCAGACCATACCGGGAAACCGCCCCATAGGTCGGCTTCAGACCCACCACGCCGCAGAGCGCGGCAGGTTGACGAATGGAACCACCGGTATCCGAGCCAAGCGCCAACGGTGCTTCTCCCGCCGCCACCGCCGCCGCGCTGCCGCCGGATGAACCGCCCGGCACGCGTTCCAGATCACGCGGGTTGTACGTCTTCTTGAAATAGGAATTTTCACAGGAGGAACCCATGGCGAATTCGTCCATGTTTGTCTTACCGGTCACCACCGCACCCGCCTGGTGCAGGTTTTCCGCCACGGTTGCGTTATACGGCGGCACGAAGTTATGCAGCATCTTGGAGGCGCAGGTGGTGCGCAAGCCTTTGGTGCAGATGTTGTCCTTGACGGCGACCGGCACGCCCGCCAGCGCGCCAAGTTCCTCACCCGCCGCCAATTGTTTGTCCAACTCGACGGCACGGGCAAGCGCTTCCTCTTTGGTTAAGGTGATGTAGGCGCCCACGCGGTCTTCCACCGCCTCGGTACGCTCCAGAAATGCCGTGGTAATCTCAACGGCGCTGGCTTTTTTTTCAACAAACAGCGTGTGCAGGCCGGACGCTGTGTTTTCATACAGTTCCATCTATGGTTGTCTCCCTTTCGGTTATTCCACGGTTTTAGGCACGACTACACAGCCTGCCTCGGTCTTCGGCGCGTTAGAAAGCACCTGCTCGCGGGTAAGCGATGCACCCACTTCATCTTTGCGCAGTTCCATGCGGTCGTTTACATCCAATGCCAGCCGTGTTTCTTCAAAATCCGGCAGCTTGGCGACCATGCCCACGATCTCGCGCATGTCGTGTGCCATTTTGGCTTCGCTCACCTCGTCAAAACGCAGACGGGACAGCTTCGCCAGATGCTTCACATTGATTTCTTCCATCTTTATTCCTCCGGTTCACATAATGATTCAAACGCCGCTTCGTCCAGTACCGAGACGCCAAGGGCAAGCGCCTTGTCCAGCTTGGAACCGGCCTCTTCTCCCGCCACGACGTAGGTTGTCTTTTTGGATACGCTGCCGGTCACTTTGCCGCCGAGCGCTTCGATACGCGCTTTCGCTTCCTCTCGCGTATAATGCGGCAGGGTTCCGGTCAGTACAAAGGTCTGTCCGGCAAAACGGGTGTCCACCGGCGCCTGCTCATGCGCCGTAAGCAATATACCCGCCGCATGCAGGCGCTCCACCAGTTTTGCAGTGTCCTCCAATGCAAAAAAGCGCACGGCATTTTCCGCGATGATGCCGCCAATTTCATCAATGGTGCATAGCTCGTCCTCTGTGACGGAAAACAGCCGCTCCATATCGCCAAACCGCATGGCAATCAGTTTGGCGGCTTTCTGACCCACCTGCCGGATGCCAAGTGCGTACAACAGCCGCGCCAAACCCGCCTGCTTGGATTTTTCGATGGCGGCAACCAGATTCTCCGCCGATTTCCTGCCCATCCGCTCCAGTTTGGCGACCTCGTCAGCTTGCAGATTGTACACATCCGCGATAGAATGCACCAGACCGGCCCCCACCAGCGATTCCACCAACGCGGGGCCCATTCCTTCGATGTCCATTGCATCACGCGAGGCAAAGTGGATGAGATGCCGCAGCAGTTGGGCAGGACAATCGGGGTTCTGGCAGCGCAGAACAGCCTCATCCTCCTCCCGCGCGACCGGCGCGCCGCAGGATGGACAGACCGTCGGCATCCGGTAGGGCTCTCCCCCGCCGTGTTCGCCCCCCGACCCGCATTCAGGCATGCTGTCCCCGGCGTTGGGCCCCACCACCGTGTCGCCGCTGCAG
>NZ_JBDNLG010000036.1:0-25591 GCF_047718355.1 Ethanoligenens sp. | reverse complement strand
GAAGAACAGAACATGACCATGCTGGTGGATATGATCAACGCCATGTCCGCAAGAGAAGATGATGAGGATTACAAAAATCCCGTGGACATGGTTTTTGATATTTTGGAAAGCCAGAATCCCGACCATTTCGCTGTGCGGCAGTATAAGAAATTCAAACAAGCGGCTGAGGATGTATGCTCTAAGCAGCTTCTTAATCACGATTTTCTCCTGATTGATGAAGCAGCTTAGAGCATTTTATATATAGGGAGGGCGCGAACATGAGCACCGGCAAAATCACCCCGTTATACGAACGGCTGTCCCGCGACGACGAGCTGCAAGGCGAGAGCAACAGCATATCGCACCAGAAGCAGATGCTGGAGGACTACGCCCGCAAGAACGGCTTTCCCCGTCCGACCCATTTCACGGATGACGGCGTGAGCGGAACTTGGTTTGACCGGCCCGGGTTTACGGCCATGATGGAGGAAGTCGAAGCGGGACATGTCGAGGCAGTTATTGTGAAAGATATGAGCCGGTTGGGACGCGATTATCTCAAGGTTGGGCAGATCATGGAAATATTGCGGCAAAAGGATGTCCGGCTGATTGCCATCAACGACGGCGTGGATAGCGCCCGAAACGACGACGATTTTACCCCCTTCAGAAATATAATGAATGCGGTACATACAAAAGCCTTTCAAAGAAAGCCTGCACCATGCACTCCATCAAAAGCACCCGTTTGGAAGCGGCTGTTCTGTACGCGATTCAGCAACAAGCGTATTTGGCTGTTTCCTACTCCGATATGATTGCCCGTATCAATATAGCCCCGCTCAAAAAAAGCAAGTCCGTTCGTCTGAACGACCTGATTGCCGCGAAGGAAAAAGAGCTTGCCAAAATCGTGCGATACAAGCAGGCTCTTTATCAGGATTGGAAAGACGGCGAAATCACGCACAACGATTACCGCCACATGAGCGAGGACTACGGGCGGCAAGTTGAAGCGGCTCAAACGGTGCTTGGCAATCTGCAAGCGGAGCAGTCCGAACTTGAAAAAGGTGTTGATACCGAGAATCCGTTTTTGGCAGCATTCCGTAAATATGAAAATATCGACAAGCTGACAAGAGAAATCCTGATTGAGTTGGTTGACTACATCAAGGTATACGAGGGCGGCGACATCAGCATCCGTTTCAAGTTTGCCGACGAGTACCGCAGGGTAACGGAGTATATTGAAGCCAACACTCACGCGGAGGCCATTTGACCGCCGCAGAATCAAAGACAGTTTGTTTGCCTAATATGTATCGCTCATATGTGGATACAGCGGAAAAGTACGAAACTGCAATAAAAGAGTACATACGGAACCAGTTGCGGGAGGACATTGCAAACGACCAGCTGAGTATAAAAGAGTTTACAGACCCGTTTACGGGTAGCAAGAATCAGGAGGCATAAAAAAATGCCCCCGAATAGGGGGCAGCCCGTGGTAAAAGTGTGATTGTCAGATCAATTCAGTGCGCCTTTTAAGGTGCACCACTTGCTTCAACAACATTTAGCCGGATATTATTTGAATTTAAATCACTAGGCAAACGGACATACATCAATCTGCATAAAATATGGCATTCTTTGCATAACAATCTTTTTCAGTATACTATGCTACTTTCACTTGGGACATCGGAGTTATTGAAACTGTATGTATAAGAAAAATACTACATCCTTGATCGCGCTGAGAAAGAATTCCGTGCAGGCATTATCGTATTTTACACTGCTCCGCAGTCGCCATCACACCAGGTACGGCTTAGGGTTTTTTGTGTGGTGGCCGTGTCAGAAAGCTGCCATAAGTTCGGATGATATGGCCTGAAGATGTTTGCTGAGTTTTACATTTTCACTGTAATCAACCATGCAGTCGATGATTGCCGGCACTTTCTGAGCAAATGCGTTTTCAAGTGTGGGAATTAAATCCTCCACCTTTTCGATGCGGTATCCTTTGCAGTACATTGCCTCGGCCAGCCTGACAAAATCGGGATTGGTGAAATCTACGCAAGAGTTGGCTCCGTATTGATCCATTTGCTTCCATTTGATCAGCCCGTAGCTACAATCATGGAAAATCAGCACCACAAAATTCAGCTTTAGGCGCACCGCAGTTTCCAATTCCTGCACGTTCATCATGAATCCACCGTCGCCCACGACCGCCAGCACTTTTTGGTCGGGGTACACCAGCTTGGCGGCGATGGCTCCCGGCAGGGCGATGCCCATGGTGGCAAACCCATTTGAAATGATGCAGGTGTTTGGCCGGTGGCATTCATACAGCCGAGCGATCCACATTTTATGAGCGCCTACATCCGACAGAAGAATATCGTCTTCTCCCATGACTTGGCGGACATCGTGCAGGATTTTCTGCGGTTTGGCGGGGAATGACCGGTCGTCCGCATATGTGCTTTGCTCCGCCTTGAATTTGGCTTTGGTGGAAAGGGCAAATTCCGGCTCCGTATAGCGGTCGGTGCGGGCCTGTATCAGCTCCAGAGATTTGGAAATGTCCCCGACCACCTCCACACGGCACTGGTAGCATTTGTTAATATGAGCGGGCCGCGTGCCAACATGAATGATGGGAATACTGCCATCCGGGTTCCATTTGGAGGGGGAATATTCTACAATGTCGTATCCGATGGCAATGATCAGGTCGGAGGCTGCCACAATCTGGTTTGCGTAATCCTTTTGCGGAATGCCGATTGTCATCATGGCATATTTGCTGGTGCAGGGAATGATTCCCTTGGCCATCATAGTGTTGACCACCGGGATCTTCAGTGTTTCCGCAAAACGGGTGATGGCGGTAAATGCGTGGTTGCGCACGGCGCTGCTTCCGGCAAGAATAACAGGTTTTTTTGCCTTGAAAATTTCTGCGGCCGCGCTTTCGATGTTGGAAATGTCGGCGAACTCTTTATGCGGCGATACCCGTTTGAGTGGTTTTCCGCCAGAAGAAATAGTCATTTTTGAGATGTTGACAGGCAGATCGATATGGGCGGCGCCGGGCCGTTCGCTTTCAGCGTACTTGAAGGCCAGACGGACGATCTCGTTGATCGTATCCGGTCGCACCACCAGCTTGGTGCGCTTGCTAACAGGCTCGTACATTTTAGTAAGATCCAGATATTGGTGGGAGGTGATGTGCATCCGCTCCGTGCCTACCTGTCCCGTGATAGCCACCAGCGGCGCGCCGTCGCCGTTAGCATCCGCCACGCCGGTTACCAGATTGGTGGCGCCCGGCCCCAAGGTTGCCAGGCACACCCCTGCATGGCCGGTCAGCCGGCCATAGACATCCGCCATAAAGGCCGCGCCCTGCTCGTGCCGGGTGATGATGAACCGGATGCTGGAACGGTTCAACGCATCGATCACAGCCAGATTTTCTTCCCCGGGGATGCCGAAAATATACTCAACGCCTTCGTTTTCCAGGCATTTTACCATCAGTTCGGCAGTGTTTATCGATTTGTTTTCCTGTTCACAATTCTGCTTTTTCTGCATGCTTCAACTCCACCATTTCATCGAATGTCAGCAAAGCGTTTAAAAGGGCCTGCACGCCTGCCGTAATATCTTCATAAGCAGTATATTCTTCAGGGCAATGGCTTTCCCCGTCTTTGCTGGGGACAAAAAGCATTGCCATCGGTGCGATACGGCCGATGTGATTTGCGTCATGGCCGGCACCGCTGTGCAGGCACATTGTGGATGCGACCTTTTCGCAACTTTCCCACATAACGGTCTGAAGATCGTTCCGAACCTGCAGGGGAACCGATTTTGAAAGCGGGTCAAACGTGATTTCCAGCCCACGTTCCTGTGCGATGCGCTCGGATTGCAGGATGAACTCTGTCGACAGCTTTTCCATAATGTCGGTGTGCAGAGAACGGATCTCAAATTCAAACATGCAGTGGCCGGGGATGACGTTGGCGGCGTTCGGCTCGACAGAAAGTTTGCCGACAGTGCCCACCATGCAGTCTTCTTTTTCACGGCACAGTTTTTCCAGCAGAAGAATCAGTTCGCCGGCGCCTGTGAGCGCGTCTTGCCGCAGGCCCATAGGGGTTGTTCCGGCGTGATTTTGCCGCCCGTTCACGGTGACGCGATAGCGGTGGATGCCAACAATGCCTGTGACGACGCCCAGTTTGCACCCTTTTTGCTCCAGCACCGGCCCCTGTTCGATGTGAAGTTCCAGATACAGCGCGATCTCGCCCCGTTTCCGACGGGCCAAATGGAAATCACGCTTCCCGCCCAGAGCACAGACGGCGTCCGACAGTGTCCGGCCGCTCTGGTCGGTGCGCAGCATATCGTTGTCGTGCAGTTCGCCGGCCATGCCGCGGCTGCCAATGGTGGAAAGACCAAAATCGCTGGGCTCTTCCGATGTGAAATCAACGATTTCCAGCGAATGATGCAGCCTGGTGCCGGCCTGCTTGAGCAGCCGTGCAATCTCGATGCCGGCCAGCACGCCGACCATGCCGTCGAACCGGCCGCCACTGTTCACCGTGTCCGCATGAGAGCCAATCATAATGACAGGAAGTTCCGGCCGGACGCCCGGCAGCAGGCCGATCAGATTGGCCATCGCATCGGTACGCACGTTCAGCCCCGCGCCTTCCATCTGGCTGCATAGCCATCGGCGGGCTTCTTGGTCTTCTTCGGTAAAGGCTCGGCGTGTAAAACCGGGTTTGTTCGGGTTATGAAAACCGGCCAGCGTTTCAATATCCGAGCGGACGGTATCTGTGCTCAGTTTTTGCAGCATGTTTTCCTCCAAAATCAAAAAATCAGACAAATCGCCGAAAGAAGCGCCCGCGGAAATTAGCGGTGCTTTGCAGGCACAAAGCGGCCGGTTTTTTTATTGGACAAGGTTCCATCATAGTACACACAGTTGCCGCGCACATAGGTCTGTGTGACGGCGCCCTGCAGTTGAAAGCCGTTATAGGGGCTCCACATCGCGCTTGAATGCAGCTTGGTTTCATCCAGAACGTGGCTTTGGGAGGGGTCCAGAATCGCCAGGTCGGCATCTTTTCCTTTTTCCAGGCTACCCTTGCAGTAATCCAGGCCGAAAATCTCGGCAGGGCGGGCGGAAAGGTGCCTGGCAAGCTGCGTGACGGTCAGGCGGCCCTTTGCCACGCCCTCGCTGTAGAGCACCGGGAGCAGCGTTTCCACGCCCGGTGCACCGGAAGCGTTCTCAAAAATATCCGGTTTAGATTTTTTGTCTGGTGTCCATGGGGCGTGGTCAGAGGTCACGATGTCGATCGCGTCCCGCGCGAGCATGTTCCACAGACCGTTGCAGTCGCTCTCTTCGCGCACCGGCGGGTTGATCTTAATCCTTGCGCCCAGTCGGTCCATATCCCCGCTGTGAAAGCAGAGATAATGCGGACAGGTTTCCGCCGTGACATGCGCGCCCTGCGCCTTGTAGCTGTTGACGATCTCAAAGATATGGGGAAAACTTCCGTGATAGATATGTAGCTTGACGCCCGAATAGAGCCCCAGCTCCATCGCCAGCGCTACGGCGGTGCATTCGGTGACTTTCGGGCGGCTGAGGCAATGCGATTTGGGGTCTTCGGTGCCCCGGGGCCGCTGGAGTTCGATAAAATGGCGAACCATCCCGTCATTCTCCGCATGCAACCCGACAGGCAGCTTTTTTTCGGAGATTTTGCAGAACGCCTCAAACATCAGGCTGTCTTCTATCTTAGGAAAACGCACGGCATTTGTGTTGAACATGGACATTTTGAAGCCGCAGGCCCCTTCACGCACAATGCCGTCGATTTCGGAAAGGCCGTCCGCCGCATTTTTAATGGTAGCAAGCAAGGCCATGTCGGTCACAATACGGCCTTCCATCCGTTTTTTCTTGTTTGTGAACAACTGCTCGGTGCAGATCATGCCGTCCGCGTCATAGGGCATTTCAATCACTGTGGTTACGCCGCCGCAGGCCGCGGCATTGGTCGCGTTGGTGAACCCTTCCGCCAGAGAACTAAAACAGTGAACGTGCGCATCAATCGCACCCGGCAGCACGAAGCAACCGGACGCGTCTACCGTTTTGCCGGCGGCAAGCTCTTCCGCCCCGTCAAAAACACCGTCGATCACGCCGTCCTTCACCGCAAGCTGGGCTCCGTATGCCACGGTGTCCGGCAAAACCAAATTTCCGCGTATAACCAGGTCATAAATCGTTGCTTTTTTATTCATGTATTCATCAGCCTTATTTATTTTGAGAGATACGGCTTCACACTTTCTAAAAGGGAGCCGTTTTCTACCAGTTTTTTCGTATTGCAGATCAGTTCGTGCGTATATCGATCCTCCGACATAAACGGCACGGTTTCCCGGATTTTGTGCTGTATGGTCCGCGTACCTTCGCCCATGGGAAGCCCGTCCATTTTTTCCGCCAACAAGTCGTGCGCCTGTGCCGCGCAGGTCAACTCGATACCGAGCACCCACTCCAGCCGGTCGAGCAGGCCGCGCAGCTTTAGCACACCGCCCATGCCCATGCTGTTGTGATCTTCCTGATTTCCTTTGGCCGGAATGGTGCCAATGCTTGCCGGCGTGGCCAGCACGCGCATTTCGCCCAGCAGGGCGATCGCGTCCGCCTGAACGAGCACCAGACCGGTGTTCAGCCCCACCTCGTCCCCCGCCAGATTGGCGGGCAGTCCGTAGCTCATGGTGGGGTCCAACAGCCGGCCTGAGCGCCGCTCCGAAACGGCAGCCAGATCGGTGAGCACAATGCCCAGAAAATCGGCGCAGTAGGCGAGGATGGCCCCATGGTAGTTGCCCCCGCTCAGCGTTTCATAAGCGCCGCACCCGTCCGGGAAAAGCAAGGGATTATCCGTGGAAGCGTTAAACTCCCGCTCCAGCACCGTGCGGACATAGCATAGCACGTCTCGGACGGCGCCGTGTATTTGCGGTGAGGAACGAATGCTGACCGCGTCCTGCACCCGGTCGCGGGTCTCGCCCAGGCGTGCGCGCCCTTCACCCGTCGTCCACTTGCTTCCAGTCAACAGGCGGCGCACGTTTTCCGCCGATCGCATCTGCTCTTCAGAATTGCGCGCCCGATGCATACGTGCATCGAATGCGTTCCGTTCACCGCGTACTGCCTCCAGAGAAAAGGCCAGCGCCGCATCCGCCAGATCCACAGCCGCCCGGCCACGGAAATACTGAACAGTCAAATGCGCCAGCAGCACCGTGCTGCCGCTCATCATCGCAAGCACCTCTCGGGTGGAAAACGCAAATGTCGGGCAAAGCCCCGCCTTTTGTGCCAAATCTGCCGCCGTGCCTTCTTCACCGTGCAAACGCGCTCTGCCCTGCGGCTCGCCGGCCAACGCGAGGCCAAGATGCGCCATCGGCTGCAGGTCGCCGACACCCAGAGAGCCCCGACAAGGCATCACCGGAGAAATCCCCGCGTTCAGAAAGGCGAGCAGTCGCCGCAGCAGATCTACCCTCACGCCGGAGTTTCCCCGGCAAAGCACATTCAGGCGCAGCAGCATGGACAGCCGCACCGTGGCGTCGTCAAAGGGCTCACCGATGCCCGCCGCGTGGGAAAGCAGTATCTTTTTTTGAAAAAGCTCCTGTGCATCCGGTCCCACACGGAAATCTTTCAGTTTGCCAAGGCCGGTCGTAATGCCGTAGACCGGTCTTTCACCTTCCCGCAGCCATTTTTCCACTTGGCGGTGGGCATTTTCGACCCGCTCTTCGGCGTCCGGCGCAAGCACCACCCGCGGGTTTGTTTCCAGAAAAGACCTCACGGTTTCCGCCGTGAGGGAGTAACCGTCGATCACCAATGTGTTTGTACTCATTTTGCTGCCTGCAATTCTCCGCGCATCCGCAGCTGCGCTCGTTTTTCCAATGTTACCAGCACCTTGTTCACCACCAACGCCAACGCCGAAACCAGCACCGTGCCGCAGATAATCTCCGGCGTGTTGCTCTGGCTCAGGCCCTCGAAGAGCATGACGCCCAGTCCGCCCGCGTTAATCCAGGAAGCGATGGTGGCAATGGCGATCACCGATGTGGTGGCAATGCGCAGCCCCCCAAGGATGACTGGCATGGCAATTACCAGCTCGACCCGGAAAAACAGCTGGAACGCATTGTAGCCCAGCCCTTTACCGGCCTCGATGGCAGCGGGGTCGATGCCTTTGAATCCGGCCACCACATTGCGTACCAGAATGAGCTGCGAGTAGCAGACCAATGCAATCACGGCGGGTTTTACGCCCAATCCCACCAACGGCAGCAGCATGGCAAACAGCGCCAGACTGGGAATGGTGTAAACGATGCTCAGCCCCGCGAGGACAACGGAAGAAATCCGGTCATGCTTGGAAAGGATGACGCCGAGCGGCAATGCGATTCCGAACGCAATGGCAATGGTAAGCACTGTCAGCCCGATATGCTGGGCGAACAGTACCAGAATCTCCCCGTAATTTTCACGGATGTACTCAATCATAATCGCACCTTATTTCGTGGCTTCCAGGCAGAAGCGGTTAAGCAGGGCCAGCGAAAGCCGCCCCACAGCCTGCCCGTTTTCATCTTTCACAGACACCAACCCGTCTGGCGAGCGGAGCAGTGCCGTTAGGGCCGTGCGCAAGTCGTCAGTTGGCGAAACTGCCGGTCCGTCGCCGGTTTCGGAACTGGCCGGTTCCATAACCTCTCCCGCCGTGATGAATGTCAGGCGCTGGAGAATATCGTCCGAATTCATCAAGCTGCGGACAAACGCATTCGCGGGACTACGCAGGATGGTCAACGGTTCGTCATACTGTTGAATTCGCCCCTCGTTCATAATAATGACCCGATCTCCCAGTTTCAGGGCCTCGCTGATATCATGCGTGACAAACAGAATGGTTTTGCCTAGTTTTTTCTGGATCTTGATCATTTCGTCCTGCAAATTGCTGCGGGTGATGGCGTCGATGGCGCCAAATGGCTCGTCCATCAGCATGATGGAGGGGTCGGCTGCCATGGCGCGCGCAAGCCCCACGCGCTGTTGCTGCCCGCCGGAGAGCTGCCGCGGATAGCGTTTGCGGAATTCTTGCGGTTTAAGCCCCACCAGATTGAGCAAATTGTCAATCCGCTTATTGATCCGCTGCTTATCCCAACCCAGAATTTTGGGGACTGTCGCGACATTCTGCTCGATCGTCATATGCTGAAAAAGGCCGGTCTGTTGAATCACATATCCGATCTTCCGGCGCAGAAGCGTGGCAGATATTTTGGTTACGTCCTCCCCATTGACGAGCAGGCGCCCGCCCGAAGGCTCATAAAGCCGGTTGATCATTTTGAGAAGTGTCGTTTTGCCGCAACCGGATGCGCCGAGGATGGTTACAAACTCACCTTTTTTGATTTTCAGGTCCGTCGGATAAACGGACGGCCTGGAGGCGTTTCTAAATGTCTTGCTGATGTCTTCCAGGACGATAGCGTATTCGTCAGGCATAAAATCCGGCCCCCTTTCCCATATAACATCCGTCATGCACAAAATCCCCCCGAGGGAATCTTGTGCATGATGAATGTAGTCGATTACTGAAATGGTTTTAACAGTTGGTTTTCATCGAAGCGGCTTATTTTATCAGACCCTGGGCCTTCAGAAAATCTTTCGCAACGGTCTGATATTTCTTTTTCTGGATATCGACTTCCGCATTCAGCTTTTGCATGGTGCTGCTGTTCAGCTTAGCGGAAACTTGGTTGAGCACGGTGGCAATCTGGGGATCTTTGCTCACCAGACTGCTCCGAATGACGGGACAGACATAATAAGGCGGCCAAAAGTTTTTGTCGTCTTTAAGCAGCACTAGGCGTGAATCGGTCAGCTGCCCGTCGGTGGTAAAGGAAACGGTAGCGTCGGCCTTGCCTTGCAGCAGCACGTTGTATTTGATGCCGTAATCGAACAACTGGCTGCTCTTAAAATCGAAGCCGCCATATGTTGCCTTCAGGCCCTTCAGGCCGTCGGCGCGGTCATTGAATTCCGGCACGCTGGCGAAGCGAATGTTCGGGGCGGCCTTGGCAAGATCGGAAATGGTGTGGATGTTATATTTCTTGGAAATTTCCTTGGTTACCACCAGGCCCTGGGAATCGTTGGCCTGCGTGGAATTGAGCCATGTCAGATTCCATTCCTTCTGGTAGTTTTCCTTGACATAATCGTACACTTTTTTGGCGTCGTTCATCTGTGGTGCCTTCAAAACATCCAGCAGACCGGTGCCGGTGTATTCCGGATACATGTCAATCTGACCGCTTTTCAAGGCTTCGTGGGCCACCAGTGTACCGCCGAGGTTAAGCTTGCGTTGCACGGTGTAGCCGGCATTTTGCAGGGCATCTGCGTACATTTCACCGAGGATGAGGCTTTCCGTAAAGTTTTTGGAGCCCACCACCACGGTGGATTTTACCGAGCTGGACTTGGAGCCAGAGCTGGAGGATGTGGATGACTGGGAACAGGCAGTCATTGCGGTAGCGGCGAGGGTAGCAGCGAGAAGGATTGTTGCGATTTTACGAACTTTTTTCATTTGAACCATCTCCTGTTTTTATTTGACTCTATTGAATTTGGTCAAGTACCTCTCGACCAGAGCAAGCGTAATTTCAGAAAAGATTGCCAACAGGGCGACCGGAACGGCACCGACCATCACAATGGAAAAGTCGTACATACCCAGTCCGTTTACAATGAACGTGCCCAGCCCGCCGCCTCCGATGAAGGCAGCAAGGGTGGCACTGGAGATCACTTCAACAGCCGCCGTGCGGATGCCGGAAATGATGAGCGGAAGCGCCAGCGGAATTTCCACGCGAAACAGCCTCTGCCTGTCGCTCATGCCCATGCCGGTCGCCGACTCCTTGACGGATGCGCTGACATTGGAAATGCCGAGAAACGTGTTGATTACGATCGGCGGGCAGGATAGAATCGTCAGTGCTACAAGGGCTGGAAGAAAACCGTTGCCGAGCAGCGGCATCATTATAACCAGGATTGCCAGGCTGGGAATGACCCGGAACGAGTTGACGGCACCCATGATACTGGTGGAAAGCCTGGCCTTTTTCGCACAGAGAATCCCGAGCGGAACACACAGCAGGATGCCGATGAGCAGGCTGAACAGGCTGAGCTGCAAATGGACCGCAAGCGCCTGTAAAAAATCGCTTTTGTTTTGCATAAGATAGTTGAGCGCGTCTGTCAGAATATCCATCATTCACTCCTCAACCGCACAGGCACCGAAAGGCTCTCAACATTCGATCCTGCGGATGTGCTTGTTTTCCACTTCGTCCAGCGCTTCTTCATATCCCGCGTCGGCATAGCGCAGCACGCCTAGCGAGGTGTCGTTGTCCAGCGTATGCCGCAGGCGCTCTGCGGCTTCCGGTGTGCCGTCCGCAATGATCGTCACGCCGCAGCTGGTCATATAGCCCGAGTAGCCGCCTCCTCCGGAGTGTACGGCGACCAGATCGGCCATAGAACTGCAGTTAAGCATGGCGTCCAACAGCGGCCAATCGGAAATGCCATCGCTTCCGTCCTTCATCTTTTCAGTCATGATGTTCGGATGCGTCATTGCACCCGCGTCGAGGTGGTCACGGGTAAAGGCGACCGGTCCTTTAAGCACGCCCTTTGCCACCATGTCGTTTACGGCTAGTGCCAGTTTGGTACGCTCTCCGCAGCCCAGCCAGGCGATACGGGCCGGCAGACCTTCCACCGGAACATATTTTCCCGCAAGCCGGATCCAGTTGGTAACGATGTCGCGATCGGCAAACACTTCCAATGCATATTCGTCGATTTTAAGCAGATCTTTCACTTCTCCGCTCAGCGTTACCCAGCGGAACGGGCCGATTGCCCGGCAGAAAAGCGGGCGCAGAAACGCTTCGGAAAAGATATCGATATCGAACGCATTCTCCACACCGTATTGCTTGGCCTGTGTGCGGATATTGTTGCCGTTGTCAAAAACAATGGATCCTTTTTCTTTAAACAGGAGCATGATGCGCACTTCCTGCGCAATGGAATTGCCCGCCGCGTCGATCAGCATCTGCGGCGCCTCTTTACGTGCGCGTTTCACTTCCGCAAGGGTATATCCGGATGGAATGTATCCGTACAGCAGGTCGTGCGCAGCCGTCTGGTCGGAAACCACGTCAGGTATGATGCCCCGACGCAGCACCTCGGGATACACCTCGGCGGCGTTGCCAATCAGGCCGACCGACAATGCCTGCTTTTTTTCACGTGCTTCCCGTATCCAGGAAAGCGCCTCATCCAGGCTGGCGGTCTTTTTTTGCAGGTATCCGGTGTGGATGCGTTTGTCGATATGCTGCTCATTCACGTCCACCACCAAAATCGCGGCGCCGGTCATTACACCCGCGAGCGGCTGGGAACCGCCCATGCCGCCGCAGCCGGCGGTGAGGATGAAGCGCCCGGCCATGTTGCCGCCGAAATACCGGCGGGCAATGGTGGCAAAGATCTCATAAGTGCCTTGCAGCACGCCCTGAGAGCCGATATACTGCCAGTCTGCCGCCGTCAAACCGCCCCAGATAATCAGGCCCTTGTCCATTAGCTCATAGAATTTTTCGCTGTTTGCCCATTTTCCAACCGTATTGCAGTTGGCCATGATAACGAGGGGGGCTTTGGTATGCGTTTTCAACACGCCAATCGGTTTGCCGGACTGGATGACAAGCGTTTCGTCCTCTTCCAGCGTTTTCAGGCTTTTTACGATTGCATGATACGCATTCCAGTTGCGTGCGGAACGTGCAAGCGACGCATAAACAACCAGTTTGCTCTGGTCTTCCGCGTTGTCCATGACGTTTTCCAGCATCCGCAGGAGACCTTCCTGTCGCCAGCCCTTGCATCTAAGTGTGCTTCCGCGCATCGCTTTGATTTTATCCATTGCAAAACACCTTAACCTTTTGATTGATGCTTCTTATTATAAAAAGGTGCCGTCTAAAAAACGTCAAAAAGCAGCGCGTCTTTTCTTTTTTTCGGACGATCCGGGGGTTAAACTGTCAAAAAAACAGCACGAGGCTGTTGCAACCCCGCACTGACGAGTGGCCTGCGCATCTTACATACACTGTTGAATTTCCGGCCGAAAAGGGAGCGGCGTCCACTCAGCGCTCTGCATGGATTTTTGCGGGGTGTCAAGTGGGCGAACATGTCTGCGGGGGCTGTCCGGTCCAAGGGAAGCATCCGGTTCCAAAAGGGGCGAGAAGAGTCTTTGAATGGTGTGATTTTGTAGCATCTGTGCGCGCAGTTCCGCTTCGGTTTGCTTTAAAACTTCCTGTTCTTTTGGATTTTTCAGATATTTGGAATCCTGCCGTGCTTGAATATAATATTGCAGTCCCTCGCCGGGACGGTTTTCTTGCAGGCAGACAAGGCAGAGGAAACACCCGGCAATCGGTCTTCCCCAAACGTAAGGATGATGCCGGTAAATCGTGAGAGCCGACAAAAAGTACTGCTTGGCCAGACGGATATTTTGAATGTGATACGCGCATTCGCCGGCTTCCACTTCAAAATAGGCCAAACTGGAATACACCTTGTTTTCCTCACAGATTCGAATCGCTTTTTTGTAAAACGGAAGGGCATCCGCGTATCCGTTGAGGTGCCGTCGAATGTTGCCGATGTAACCATAGGCAGCCGCAATGGAAAGCGCGTACTTATATGCGTCCTTTGAATTGCGGCTCAGAATCTGAATCGACCGGTTATAAATGTTCTCGGCCCGATTGTATTCTCCGTTCATTTTGCAGCTAAGTGCTTTGAACCGAAGAAAAACAGCCAGTGTACTTTTATCCTCCGTTTTGGGGAGAATGGCCAGGGCTTCGTCAACCAGTCTCTGAATGCAAACGACATTATGGGTCTGAATACAGTAATAAATTTTTTGCTTGATTCCCTCTAGGTAATAGGCTTGCAGTTTCGCTTTTTGGGATTTTGCCAGCATTTCATTGATGTAGGACAATCCGGCGTTATATTCCCCTTTTTTAATGAGATAACGCCCTTTCATACGAAGATATTCAATATAGACCATCTGGAATTTATCCCGATCATTCATTTCATTTGTAACTTTTTGGAGCAGAGACTCTACTTCTTTCAAATTTTCCGCTGTTTTTCCGTCGTTGACAGAAAGGTTTTTATAAAAATCTCGGTCGTAATAAAGCACAGGAAAAAGTTCGTGAAAATAATCAAAAGAAATATTCAGAAGCTTGATTTTGATGCGTAACACATCCAGATGATTGCCGGCTTTTCCGTAGTGATAGATCAGTTTATAGCAGGTGCCGATGTTGGCGGCATCGGAAAGAGTGTGGTTTTCGATTGTTCTGCCGATCAGATTGTGCAGGGCCTTTTTCCTGGAACCAGGGAGCTCACCGTACACATATTCCCGCAATTTGCGGTGGTTGAATTTGAACGAGATAGATTCGTCGTTCACTTCCAGAAGAACATGCTTTTTTCGTAGCTCGTCTATTACGTCCAAGAGACTTAGTTCGTCCATCTTAGAAAGCTGCTCCAGCAAATACATAGGCGCAAAATCGTCAAACACGGATACAATCTGCGCAATTTTGACGGCAGACGGAGAAAGCTCGTCAAAGCACTGTTTTAAAACATCTTTCATTTTATAAGTCATGGCGCTTGAATTGAGATTTTGGCCGGCCTGTGCGAGGTTCAGATATTCACCGAGAAAAAACGCGTTCCCCTCTGTTTCACAATAGATTTTATCCACCGTTTTTTTGCTGAGAGGACGCTGCGGAAGTCCTTTTTTTAGAAAGCCCCGTACTTCTTCATAGGAAAAACAATTCAGGTGAATATCCGTAATTTTGTGATACCGGTGCATTGCGGAAATAAAACGGTCTGCGTTTTCGTTAGAATGGTTTCTATATGTCAAAACAAACAGTATATGGCTTTCGGAAAGTCCCAGCAACAGGCCCTTTAAGAGGTTCATACTCTGATCATCCATCCATTGTATGTCTTCCACAATGAGGATTACATTTTTATAGGAAGCATATGTGTTCAAAAACGATCGAATCCACTCGCAGGTAAGACGACCGTCCCATTTCGCAGACACATTCCTTAAAGTATGTAGATCCGCGTCAAGCCTCGCGTGGTGAAAGCGCTGCATCAGGTCCGGGTTTTGCATCACATCCGTCCAGATGGTTCCAATCAGATTGCGCCACAGTTCCGCATTTTCCTTCTCGATTTCGTAGCAGCTGCTTTCCACTACCTGTGCTTCATAGCGGTCAATGGTCTGCTTGAATCGGTTTTTTAAAAAAGTTTTCCCAATGCCCATTTCCCCTTGGATCACAACACAGGATTTCAGGCAGTCTCCGTTTGAAAGTGCCAGATAATGCGAATGAAGTAAATCCATTTCTTTTCGGCGGCCATAAAAGAAGGTACCGGAAGCGTCTGAAACCGATCGCCTGCTTGCATCTTTTTGGATGGCCGCATACAAAGACCGCGTCGCTTCATCCGGTGTGACAGACAGCTCCATATATAATTTTGCGGAAAGTCGATTATATACTTCCAGCGATGCAGCATATCGGCCCTGATCGCTGAGACTCTTCATGAGAATACGGTAAGCCTCTTCGTCATATTCGTCGATCTGAATAAGATCCCGCGCAAATTTTTGAACTTTGGTATGGTTTTGGTTCCCATTTTCAGTATCAATAGCTTCGTAGGTTCTTTCTGTACAGAGATTTTCCAGCTTTTCGCGGGTGCGCATCACCCAGTTTTCAAATTCGTCGGCATCCTTGACACACAGTCCCTTCAGAAATGGGCCTGTGTAAGGTGCGTCCGTCTGATTTAGAAAGATATCCACATCTGAAACGACGTCGATGCCGGGATCCAGAATCAGCAGCTGTTTGTTGCTGCTTTTGCAAAACAAATCGGCGGATGCCGTCTTTTTGATCGCATACAGCGTATTGCGTAGATTCCGCATGGCGGATTCCTCGGGCTTGTTGCCCCACAGCAGAGCGGCAATGCTGCTCCGAGTTGCCTGCCGGTTGACAATCAAATAGATCAGCAGTGCTTCCGCTTTTGCAAACGGAAAGCATAGCGCTCTCCCGTTACAAGCGATACGGATATCACCCAAAAAACATGCGTTGATACGAGCCATGGCACCCACCCTTTGTTGGTCTGTCTTGAAAAATAAAAAAGACGCCCGCAGGTTATTCCTGCAGGCGTCTTTGCCCGGGAAGTCTTGAGGTACGGCCGATCCGCACCCGGGTTATGTTTCTCGTAGCGCCTCGGTGATCCGAGTCCCGCAGCGCTTCATGATGGAAATGTAGGTTTCATAACAGTCTGGCCGCACTCTGGATTCCGGGCCCACAATTGCAAGGCTGGCATAAATTTTGCCGAACATGTTGAAAATCGGCACTGCGATACCCACTGCACCGACGTCGAACTGGTTACTGGTAATGGAATACCCGTTCTGACGAGTCTGCTGCAGATAGTTTTCCAATGCTTCCTGTTCCGCCGGGCTTTCCAATGTGTCTTTCACCATATTAATAATCTTTGGGTCCTCATAAGCGAGAATCGCTCTGCTGGAGGCGCCGATATGCAGTTTCAGCAGCCGGTTGTCTTCCGCCACAAAGCGAATGATATAACTGGAAGATACGCTCTTAATGCATTTGCTGTGGAGCCCAGCGCGTATGGAAAGCAGCGTGGTCTCTTTTGTTGCCCCGCAGACTTCCTGCATGTAGGGGAGCGAAATGGTGGTGAGCTCCCGATCCCATTTGTCATACAATGTGCGAGTCAGATTAATCAAATTGGAACCAAGGCCGTATTGTTTATGGGAATATCGTTCCACGAACCCCTTTGCTTCCAGCGTGTTCATCAGGCGGTATACAGTGCTCTCCGGCAAGCAGAGAAGGGTCGCAATCTCTTCTATGGAAAGAAAGTCCGATTTGCCGAGGGTATTCAGAATATCCAGAGCTTTGGAAAGCGTCTGCAGCTGTGCCATAGAACCCTCCCTCCCATGCGTGCGGGCACGTGTCGGTACATGCCTGGGCAGCCTTTGCCGCCGTCAGACAACTTGCGCGATATAGGCTTTGAAATCCGCAAGGATTTCATCTGTGCTTTTTGCCATAATGTCCATGCCCAGCCCGTCCATTTTCGGAACGGGAAGATTTCTGGCTTCCAGTTCCCGCTTGAGTTCCTCAATGAAGATGCCGGGTTCTTCCAAAAGAGAGCGCTGGATGGCTTTCGGCCGGCCGCCGCCGTTTTCGTAGTGGTTGGTAAAATGAACTCCGCATGTGGGAGAGCCGTCGCACCCGAGCACGCAAACGACCTGATAGCCAGCCATGTGATAATTTTCCATGTAGTCCGCAACCTGCGCTGCGAGGGTGCGGCAAAATTTGCGATATCCAGCACTTTCAAACACGTTTTTCCCGCCCCAGTAACGCTGGCAGCCGGAATACAGCATTTCCGGACATGGAAGCTGCATGATACCGATGCCGAAACTGTCGATGATTTTGACCACATCTGAGAAAATGCCCGGATATCGCGCCCGCTCCATCACCTTGTTGTTGGAATTCAACAGACAGTTGCAAACAAAAATGATCTTTTTGCTTCGCATATCTTCCAAATTATTTAGACTTTCTGTGGTTACGGCTTCATCTTTCATAACAGAGCCTCCTGTAAGGCTGTATACAGCGCTTTTATAGTGGAGATTTCAAACATGATTATAGGATATTTTTCCGAGAATGTCAACAAAATTATCATTATATATGAAAAAACAATAATATTTTATATATAATGGGATTTTCGAGGGTGAGCAAGCTGGTCGATACAGGAAATTTAAATGTACCTGCTGTTCTTCAGATGGTGTACCAACACAGCGATAAGTGGCCACCCTCAAGGGAGTCTTTGCTTTAGCCGGAATTCCAAATACTTCATATCCCATTGTGAACATCCTTTCTATTATATAAGGTAACCAGAGGTATCTACAACAGTCCGTTTTTGCGCATAAAAAAGCCACATTATTGTGCAAAAACACAACAAATGTGGCTTTTAACTTGGTATGAGTGTTCATAACTACAAATTCGAGAACCTGCATGCAATAAAGGCTTTTTTGCATCGAGCAAACGAATATTACACCACTACATTTCCAAAACAACCCGGAAAATTACACTTGTTTTGAAATAAAGTGAATCGTTCCACCACTATCATTTATGATATGTGGAATTAATTCTAATGGATATACTTTTAGACCGTTTTGTAGTTTTTTCAAAGAAACCCAGCAAAAGTCCAAATCAATGCGTTCATTATCTAATTCATCATATCCTCGAAACACCCCATCCATAGGCACTACATTATTTTCAAGCAAATGTATATTGTAATAAAGACATATTTGGTGGCACGGCTTGTTGCCCCAATAGAAAAACACCTCACCCACTGCAACTAGCTTATCTACTCCTATTTTCACATGCAGTTCTTCTTCAAACTCTCTTTTCAGAGCCTCCATCGTCGTTTCCATACGTGAAACATGTCCACCTATAATTGAATAATCGTCATTTTGGGGTCTTTGTAATAAGATTTTGTTATTAAATCTCAGTATTCCACCTACACGATACGAAAACACAAAATCTTCTTCCCTAAATAAGATATCTCTGCTCATTTCTTTGCCACCACCAATTTCCTGTCGGCACACTCTCTGTAAAATTATAGCACAAAATAAAAGTCGTTTCTACAGGATGATTGTTCAATTCCTGTAGAAACGATTTTGGCACGAGTGCTCATAACGACAAACTCGGGAATCCGCATAAAATAAAGGTTTTTTGGCATCGACCAAACGAATATTACAATAAGCATTATATATATTAGCAGCAAAGCGCCGTCCAAATAAGACTATGGACGGCGCTTTTGCGTATGCAGAGGAAAAAGCTGCGTTGGTCCATGAGGGCAAAGAACCACATGAGCCGCCCGACATCGGCGGCGAACACTTCTCCGCTCCTGGCGACGTAGTTATTCCGTCCGGCAAAATCATTGATACTTTTGGCCGTGCTCGTAGAACAGGCCCACGGCTAAAAGGCAATTCGGATATCTGCCATACAGAATCTGCGATAGATATCATTGCGTTTGTACTAAGAACCTGTATTCAGCCAGCGACTACCATGGTTTCCGCGGAAGCGACGCACAGCTCATAATCCTTTGAAAGGCGGCGGGAATGTCCAAGCCAGGCAAGACTACGTTCCACAATCCATCGCCAGGGTAACTTTTCCCATCCATGGGGCTTGATCTTCTCAGAGATATCCACACCTAGCCCGAGTGCTTTCAGCACATCTCCCTCAAAGGATTTACGATACCCCGCATCGGCACAAAATCTCTTGATTGACGGGTACTTCTCAAAGGCTTTTCTCGCGGGGTATATTCCTGATTTCATATCGCGAATATTGGCGGCGTGAACCACAACTGCAAGCAAATTGTCCATTGTGTCAACGACTATGTGACGTTTTCGGCCTTTCGTTTTTTCCACCGTCAATACCGCGTTTTTCACTGGCATATATTGTTTTTACACTTTGCAAATCAATAATGCCATAACTGGGCGTGGCTTTTCGTCCTGCTGTCAAACGTGTCTTTTGCACGACTGCTTCAAGAACCTTCTCCCAAAGTCTACTTAATCTTGCGCGTCGGTAAAAGCTATGCACGGTGGAGTACGGCGGAAAATCGTGAGGTAAAGCTCGCCATTTGCAGCCGTTATTCACCAAGTATAGCACAGCGTTCAACAGCGGTCGTTTGTGATGCGTGCTGTTTGGCCCTTGCGGAAAATATTCCGCTATTTGCCCCCCATTGTGTATCTGTCAGGTCGCTCGGGTAGCTTGTCGGTTCAAATTCTATCTTTTCCATCATCCTATTTTATCCTCATTGCAGGTTGAATACAAGTTCTTACAGAAAACAGACCAGACCATACAGAAAACTCCGGTTACTTTTGCCCATCCATTTACTCGGCGAGCAACCGGCCATTTTCAAAAAGATACCGGATACCGTATCGGGGCAAGAAGCTGCCGTTCAGCTCAATTGCCAGGCGTTCCGGATGCAGGCTGTGCAGCGGCACGGTCACCGTCGCACTCAAACGCTCAGCCAGATATTTGAGGTTGCCCGGAAATGCGTGTCCACCACAATAAATGGAAACAATATCAATCCCAAGAAAATGTACAAAATCCCGAAAAGAAGGGTATCTGGGATCGTAAATGCCGAGCGGCGTGCCACCCGTGTGAATGTAAAGTCCATCCTGCAAGTCCAGATGGAGCAGATCCAGACTGTTCTGGTAGGTGTTTTGCAGCACGAACAGATGCGGGGCGTGATTGATCTCATCCGTGTTGATCCAATGCCACGCATCTTGAGAAAAACCTTCCGGCACGTCCTGATGTCCTCCTGCCAGTACCCGAAAATGCTGCATACAGCCCATTTGTTTCGCAACAAACGCCGTCTTGGGGTCCAACACCAGCGTACGCCCGTTCCGCATCGCTGCGTCCATTGCCGCGTCTATGCGCTCAATATTGCGCGGATAAAGGTTCAGAACGACAAGCCCGTTTGTCTTGGCGATGAGCGCCGCCATTCGTTCCCGGACATCGTCTTCTGTGACAGTATCCGACAGTAGTCCGCTGTCTGCCTTGATCTCCAGCGGATCTTCCTCCCTGCCACGCAGGGAAGTGCCTTCCACCAGCGCCACATCGACCCCCAAGGTCCGGGCGGTTTCGGCCATACGCAGCGTTTTCTCAGGATGCCTTCCATGCAGGCGCACATCTCCCGTATACAGCAGGCGGACATCCGGCGCGGCGATATGCAGCGCGCATGCGCCCGGCACGTCGTGATCAACTTCCAGAAACGTCACGATGAATGGGCCCCATACAATCGACTGCATCGCATCCACCGCCTGTATCTGTGGATTCCAGTCTGCCCCATCCTCCACGAAATGCAGCGCTTCGTATAAGACCCGAGACGGTTTGGAGAGGAAAACCGGAACAAGCGGGCTCAACAGGCCCAGAGCCCCCATATGGTCGATATGCAGATGTGTGATACATACCGCGGTTTTGCCATTTGACTCGGCAGGGCACAGCGGCAGCTCCGCAATGTCTTCCGCCCGATACAGACCGTCAATCGGCTTGAGGCGCTTGAGTTTTAGAAAATCGCGGACGCTTTGATCCGGTTTGGTATGGATGCCGTAACGCAAGATGCCACTTGTTTGGTTTTCAATGATGCCAAAGTCGAACACAATGCGGAAACCGCCGTGCTCAAGAGAAACAATGGTACCTCCAATTGTATTCAGACCGCCCCAAAACCGGATTCTCGTTTTTTCCTGCATATTGTTCCTCCTATAAAACACAGAGGCATGGCTTATAGCCCTGCCTCTGTACCTGTCAACTCATAATTGATCTGTGCGAGGTCTTTTTAGCTTTTGGCGTCGTCCAGGGCTTTTTGATAATTATCTGCGGCGGTTTTGAGACCGTCGTCCACCGAGGCTTTGCCAAGCATAATCGTCTGTATATCGGTGGTGAGCTTATTGTTCGCATTGTCGGTGCCATTCAGACGCGGGAGGAAATAACCTGCGCCAAACTGATCTACGGCAGCGCTGTAAGTCGGGTTCTGCTGCACAAAGTCTTTCCATGTACTGTCGTTCAAAGCGGAGGTACGCACCGGAACATACCCGGTCTTTTCCGCCCATTGGATGGTCTGGTTTTTGTCGGTCAGATACTTGATAAACTCCCATGCTGCCAGCTTCTGCTGCGCGGAAACAGACGAGAAAACAACCAGATTGGTACCCATAAACGGCACCGCTGCTTTTTTGCCTTTGGGTAGCGGTGCGGTGGCCCAGTTAAACTTACCTTTTGCTCCGCTGGAAATGAAGCTCATGCCCGCACATGAACCAAATGACATGGCCACGTCTCCGCGCGTGAAGACATTAGAAATGTACTGATCCTCATTGGCCATACGTGCCTCGCCGTTCTGAAACAGAGTATTGAGGTAGTTCATCGCGGTTTTGCCCTCAGCAGAGTTGAATTTGACTTTTCCGGTGCTGTCGTCCACAAAAGTGCCGCCGGCCTGTTGGAGAAAAGACGGGAAATCAACCATACCCAAGGAGTTTTCAAATCCCACGCCGACGACTTTCCGACCATTGATGGTGGTCGTCAGCTTCTTGGCGTCGCTTGCAAGGTCGTCCCACGTTTTGGGAGCGGAAAGGCCGAACTGATTGAAGTAATCGGTATTGTAAAATAAAATCTCGGTGCTCTTGTTGAATGGCAGGGAGTACAACTTGCCGTTCCATGTGTTGGAGTCGCGGAAGACCTTGACAAAATCATTATAGCTTGCACTGGAAAGGCCGACTGTCTTGTTATCCCTATACGGGGTAAGGTCGGTAATGAGGTTGTTCTGGATGTAACCGGTCTCCCAGCCCTCATACGCCTGCGCCATGGCCGGAGAGTTGTGCGCCTTGGCCGCGGCCATCAGCTTTTGCTGGAGATCGGTGTAGCCGCCCTGTGCCACCAGATTGACGGTGATGTTCTTGTTCTGCGCCATAAAATCGCTGGCGAGCTGTTTGAGTTCGGCGGCCTGTGCACCCGTCATGGCATGCCAGAAGTCGATAGTGACCGGACCGGTGATCTTGGTGTCCACCGAGACTGTGTTGGCTTTGTCTGCCGTCTGCGTTTTGCACGCAGTGGCACTCAGCGCCAACGTAGCAGCCAGCGCAGCGGCCACAATGCCTTTGGCCCTTTTACTTCTCAGGAACTGCATAACCTTTTTCATTGTTACCTCCTGTTTTCGCAGTGACTCGAACGACGAATAGTTCTACCCCTTTATACCCACGCGCGCCACCCCGTTGATGACGTATTTCTGTAAAATCAGAAACAGCACCACCATCGGTAGAATAATCATGGTAGACGCAGCCATAAGTAACTCATAATGGATGCCGGTTTCGGTACTAAATGCCGTGAGGCCGACCGGAAGTGTACGCATCTTATCGGAATTGGTGGCGATGAGCGGCCAAAGAAAATCATTCCAGCTCCCGATTACCTTGAGAATAATAATGGTAACCAGCGCAGGCTTCACCATTGGCAGCATGATGGCCGTCAGATAACGGAAATCTCTGCAGCCATCCACTCGTGCGGCGTATTCCAATTCTTTGGGAATCGACAGAAAAAACTGGCGCAGCAAAAATATGGAGAAGATACTGGCGCACCATGGCACAATCAGCCCCGGATAGGTATCCACCCAGCCCAGATTGGCAATGGTGACGAAGTTGGGAATCATTAGCACCTCTCCCGGCACCATCATCGTACCCAACAGCAAGGCGAACAGGATGTCCCTGCCGAAAAATTTCAAATTAGAAAAGGCATATGCCGCGAGAATCGTGGTGACCAACTCACCAATTGTACCCAACCCGGTGACAATCACGCTGTTGAGCAAATAGCGTGGAAATGGAGCGGATTGCCATGCCGTTACATAGTTCCACCATTGAAACGGATTCGGAATCCATTGCGGCGGCATTATCATCACGTCACCCGGCGATTTAAACGAGGTAACCAGCATCCACACAAAAGGCACCAGCATCAGCACCGCACCCAGACTAAGCAATAGATAGATGCACAGTTTTGACAACACCTGCTTAACCATGGCTGTTTTCCTCCTTCATCACCGTGTGCGTTTTCCTTTTTCCAAGAAAGCCGCCGCCCCCAAGTTTCAGCTGGATCAACGTAAACACGAAAATAACCAGAAACAGCACATAAGCCGCGGCCGATGCCACGCCAAAATTCCAACTTCCATAAAACTTGGAGTAAATATAATAAACCATCGTTTCCGCGCTGCCGGACGGCCCCATCTGGCCGCCGAACAGTGCGTAAACCTCGTCGAATACTTTAAAGGAACTGATGATGGCGATAATGGAAACGAACAGCGTGGTGGGGGATAAAAGCGGAACGGTCAGGCGTTTGAAGCGCTGCCAGCCGGATGCGCCGTCAATCCGCGCTGCCAAATAGTAACGCTCATCGATATTCTGCAAACCTGCCAGAAAAATCACGATGTTATATCCAAGCCCCTTCCAAACTGCCAGAATGACCAGCGCCGGCATGGCAAAATTGGGATCAATCAACCATTTGACAGCCGGGATACCGATCAACCCCAGAAAATAATTGATTAGGCCATACTGCGAGTGAAAGATCCAGCGCCAGACGATGGAGATTGCCACCACTGAGGTGACAAACGGCAAAAAAAGATTGTACGAAACAAGGCGCGAAAGCGTATTTTCTGGTTGAGCAGGCAGGCAATCAACAGAGAAAGCACGATGGAAACCGGCACTACGCCGACCACAAACAGGAGCGTGTTGCCCATGGAACGCCAAAACTCCGGATCACGGAAAATATAGGTGTAATTGTCTAATCCATAACGGGAAACCACATCGGTGAAATAATTGTATTTCGTATAAAAGCTCATCAAAAACGATCGAATAATTGGATAGATTTTGAAAACGATCAGGATCACCATGGCAGGCAGAAGATACAATGCCGCCTTTGCCGTTGTGCGTACCCTGCTCTTATACATCCGCGCCCACCCCTTTTTTACGGGAGACAATGCGCTCGCCTTTCGCATTAAAAAACAGGCACATTCCTTTTTTAAAGGCAAACCGTATATGATCGCCCGATTTGGCTTTCCAGTCTGGAGACATCAGCACACGCACCGGTGTCTTTCCCGCTTTCGCGTAAAGCAGGTTATCCCGCCCAGACTGCGTGAGCATGGTGCAAACCAGATCCAATCCTGTTTCCACGCCCGGCACAAAATTTTCCGGTCGGATGCCGACTGTAACGGCTTCTCCCTCCGCAAGACCCTCGGGCAATTCATCACCGCAGTCCAATCTCTCTGCTGTATCCAGCAGGGTCAGACCGTTCTCTTCGGTGTAGATACAAGGCAAAAAGTTAATCGGCGGATTTCCTAAAAAAGAAGCAACAAACCGATTCGCCGGGTCCTGATAGATCGCATTGGGCAGACCCGCCTGCTGGAGCTTTCCCTCATTCATCACGAGGATGCGGTCGGAAATACTCATTGCTTCCTCTTGATCGTGCGTAATAAACAGGGTTGTCACACCGGTTTCATCATGCAGCCGCCGAATCTCCTCTCGCATTTCCAGACGCAGTCTGGCGTCCAGATTGGAAAGAGGTTCATCCAACAGCAGCAGACGCGGTTTTTTGACCAGCGCCCGTGCAATGGCCACCCGCTGTTGCTGTCCGCCGGAGAGCTGATCCGGCTTGCGGTCAAGCAGATGTTCCACTTGTACCACTCTGGCAATCTCCATCGCCTGTTCCTCGGCGATTTTCTTGGGGACCTTTTTCATGTTTAATGGAAATAGGATGTTCTTCATCACCGTCATGTGGGGATAGAGCGCATAATTTTGAAAAACCATGCCGATTTCCCGTTCTTCTGGTTCCACGTTGTTCACACGTTTACCGTCAAAATAAAGATTGCCGCTCGTGGGGGTGTACAAACCCGCCAGTAAGAAAAAAGTGGAGGTCTTGCCACAACCGCTAGGCCCGAGTAGACAGACCAGTTCCCCGGTTTCGATGGAAATAGACAGATGATCGACTGCGGAAACATCTCCGAATTTTAATGTAATGTCATCCAAACGTATACCCATCCGCTTCATTCCTTTCGTAGTTGAGGTCCTTCGGACCAGTATTACAGAATAACACATGTCCCTTTTGTTTATGTATGAAATAGATATAGTCCAATTAAATCTTGTGT
>NZ_JBDNLG010000035.1:0-25856 GCF_047718355.1 Ethanoligenens sp. | reverse complement strand
GGCCCCATCGGTCTGTGTCACTAGAGACTTATATATATCGTATTCATTGATTTGATATGATTGATTTTCAGACGCGACGTAATCATATTGCTCTTGAATAGTTTGCCCAGATATTTTAGGCGGCGATATCAGTTTTTGGGCTTGTTCCGAAGTCTGCGTAGTCGGAGACTTTGCAAATGCATTTACAGAGAAGAGCAATGTAGCACTCAGCATTACTGCAACGCCTTGTAATATTTTTTTCATTTTATTCTCCTTTTCGTCGCCTCTTGTGGTATTTATTGTTATTTATGGAATAAGTATATCAAAACACTTTTAATATGCCTATAGAATACGGAATATCTTGAAATTTTTTGTATTAGGGCCTGTTTGAAAAAGATTGGAGTATGTATCGTTTCACCAAAATGCAAATAGCTTCCAGTAAAACGAAGGAGAAGAAGCGGGAGGCCAGTTTGTCATACCGGGTCGCCACTCTGCGGAACTGCTTGATTTTTTGAAAGAAGCACTCGACGAGGTGGCGTTCCTTATAGAGCCACCAATCACACGGCCAAGGCTCTTTGACGTTGGATTTGGGCGGAATGTTATAGGTAGCGTGTTGCTCCGTGATATAGTCCTTGATTTTCATCGTTCCGTATGCCCTGTCAGCCTGCACAACACTTTCTCGGATCATGACATGGGAGAGAACATCAACGGCAGCTTTGGAATCGTGCATATTGCCTGCAGACAACTGCAAATGAACCGGGTTCCCCAGTCCATCTACTACCGCATGAATTTTAGTCGTCTTTCCGCCGCGGCTGGTACCGATTTCCTGATTGATTTCACAGTTTACAGCCCCTTTTTAGCGCCCGCGCTGTGTTCGTGAGCTTTGATACTGGTGCTGTCCATGCTTAAATCCTGATAATCGGCATCAATGCTCAATATGGCGAATATTTCTTCAAACACATGCTGCTCATCCCACTTTTTGAACTTACTGTATACAGTCTGCCATGGACCGTATCTCTCGGGCAGATCCCGCCAAGGCGCGCCACTCCGTGCAATCCACAGGATTGCATTCAACATGAGCCGATTGTCCTTGGCTGGCCGCCCCTGTCCCTGTCGCTTATCCGGTGGCAAATATTGCTCAACCCGCTCCCATTCCTCATCGCTTAATTCGTACCGCCGTTTTGTTGCTGACATTTTCATCACCAAGCCGATTATACCATATTTGTGCAGATTTTGTTTTTCAAACACGCCCTAGCCAAAAGAGCAATATGACCCGGATTACCGGTTACAAAGATGCCCGTAAAATATACGTGAACTTGTTGTAGAACAACATCACCAAATGTAACAAGCTCTGCGGTAATAAGCACCACAACCGATCAAAATTTGGAAATTGGATTTTAAATATAGAGCGACGGATTTCACCAAAGCGTTAATAGCTGTGTGAAATCCGTTGCTTGCTGCTCACATTATTATGCTTATCTGACTCCTGTACGTTTAGTCACCCCCTGATACTGTCCCACATCCGTTGCGCAAACCAGACGTTCGACCTCGTCATTCGCCATCAGACGGGCAAGCAATTTAAACCGTCTGGCTTTGCCGTCATCCGGTGGCTGCACATACATCCACTCTTCCGGGATGATCGGGAGTGCCTCCAGCGTCCACTTTGTGGAATTGGAACAGGCCGGATTGTAAGCATCTGGCGCCGCAAGCGCCAACAGGTGGCCATTGCACCAGGAGACCAGATACCCATTGCCGGAAAAGTACCCGTTTTCCTGCTTTGACGCGCCGATCACGCCCGCGATGGATTCCGCCACGCTCCTTTTTTCGGTAATAACCAGGACAGACATTGCCGTTCACCTCCTGCTTTCTGTTATTCGTTGAAATCATCATCGTCATAAGACGTAGAGCGCTCCGCGTCTGTTCTCTTTGCGTCCTGCTTTTTCTGGTTCAAATTCTGCAAAAGGGACGGCGGCGCATCCTCTTCCTCATCGATGCCGTCCGGTCCGTCGCCGTCCTTTTCACCAGACTGCTCCTCCGCGCCATCGCGGCGAGCCAATTCTTTCTGTTCTTTTTGCCGGGATTCGGATACGTTATCTTCTGGATCTTCCGGATCTTCCAGATCATCGTCCATATCCATGCCATCCGGCGCATATGTTTTTTTGCCGTGCTTGGGTTTATAGATTTTGAAGTAATAGCCGCCGCCCGCAACCAGTGCAATAACAGCCAGGATGATAAATAAATAATTGCTCGAAAGTGAATTGCTCACCTTCTGTGAGTTTGTTTCTTTTGCCGTAGAAACCGATCCAGAGGACGTACCCGGCGACGTGGACGAAACCGTACCGGTACCCGACGCGGACGACGTGCCGCCTCCAAGTCCGCCGAACAAGCCTGATCCGGAAGAAGTCGTGCCACCGCCAATGACGCTGTTTTTACTGGACGCGCCGGCAATCATGGAGCGCAGCGTGTCCTCGGTCACCGGTGTGAGCAGATAGACATTCTGGCCGGTCGTGTTGCTTTTATCCACGACAAGATAGAGTACCGAACCGTCTGCGGTTTTGATTGTTTCAAATTCGCACTGTGAGGCGTCTACCGTCGCGTTTCCAATGACCGTGCCTGTTCCACTGACCGGTATCGTATCGGCCGAAGCGGATAAGGCGCAAACGGCGGCTACACTAAATGCAGCCGCCGCAGAAATCAAATATTTTCGGATTTTCATCATTTTGCTGCTTCCTCCTGTTGAATTGTTGCCTTATCTTGCTGAGAGGCGCAGGGGCGTTCCGAACCGTTTACCGCACCGTTATGCCGGGGAACAGGACCGCGACCTGATCCGGATACTTCCGACGCGTCGGGGCGCGCCTTTTTCAGGCCATCCGGTCCAAGCGTCTGCAATAATTTAGCAAACTCTTCCGGCTGCATGTTCCATTCATGTGCGGCCGCCCGTGCAGCTGTCGCGCAAGCCTCATCTTCCATTTCTTTGCGCGTGGCCGTATATTTTTCAAGGCGTTCCTGTTCTTTTGCCAGCTTTTCTCTGGATCTGGCAATCTTTTTATCAATTTCCGCGAAAGTCAAAAGACCACTCCTAACTGTTTTTGTAATACCGCAGGACATGCGGGACGTAATACGGGTCACCGTATGAGGACCACCCCATCTTGAGCGCTTCCATCTGTGAAAACGCGAGGGCGGTTGTCAGCGAATACCCGCCGTTTTTTTTAGCCCAGGAAATAAAGCCCGAACCGAAATTATATCCTTGCAGGGCCAATTCAATATCGGGCATATCCCCCGGTGAGGTAACACCGGCAAGCTGTAAGTTCTGGTGCAGTTCCTGAATACCGCACTGAATGGAATATGTGGGATTGGTAATGCCGTTCGGGCATTTAGGGTACTCTGTATTAAACGGTCCTTCTGCGGCCTGCATCGGGTCACCGCCCTGCCCACCGCTTTCCTGCTGCATGACTGCTAAAATAAGATTCACATAAGCGCTCATGCCGTACTGTGCGGCCATCTGTGTCACAGTGCCGGTATAAGCGCCCACGCTTCCGCCGATGGGATTGCCGCCTACCGTGATAGAGCCAGAAGTCGTGCTGGCGTCCTCTCCGATGTCCACAAAGATGTATGGGTCCAAATCTTCTCCATTGTGAAGAAATTGGACGGAAAACCCGGAACCGGTCGTCGCGACCGGGGTATTGGCCGCAACGGCCTGTCCCTGAGATACCTTAACAGACGCGCAATTGGTGTAGACGGCCGCCAGACCGTCCGTGCCGGTTATTTGGACGGTGCCGCCCGCCACCTGGGTAACGGTGCCCGCTATGGATGCGTTTACCTGCGTACCAACCGGCACATCCAACACCACCACATTGGCCGCGGACAAACCTGTAATATACATGGACCACCCAAATGAGAAGGGATTGCTGAAATACTGTCGGTTGCCTTTTGCCTGCATGAGGGCAGCGTACTCGTCGGCCAGACCATCCTGCGCAAGCAGAATTGCCAATAAGGAGGTGAAGTCCTGCGCGTTCAGATTGACGGTGAGGATGGTGTAAGGCTGCTGTGTAGTTGTCGGCTGTCCGGTTGAAGGGTCGGTAGTGGTTACGGTCCGCATCTGCGTCTGCGCGGTTAAGTGCAACTGGTATTGCATGTTGAATAGCTCATCCAGATGAGGCTTTACCGAAGTAAAAGAAAAGTCGCCATATACGGCTGTCAGGTAAGCGATCAGCTGTAAGGGGACATGTCCGATTGTGCCAACGGCATAATCGTATTCGTTATACCCAGGGTGGGTGCTTTGGATATTGGCTATTTGCGTGCGTAAGTCGGCCTCCCTCTGGCTGTAGTAACGGTCGGCCTGATCAATATCTGCGTCCGACGCGGCAAACGTAATGCTCTCAACCCCGCCCGCCGCGCCGGCAATGCCGGCGAAGACCGGCAATAGTGTCGTCGATATGAGCAAAAACAAGAGAAGAACCACGGCAATGACGGCTCCGACAATCGCCATGGACTGTTTGGTGGGAATCAGCGCTTGCAGAATGCGTTTGAATACCTTGGACGCGCTGCCGGTCAGGACTTTTTCCGTTTGCCGCCGCCGGATTTGGCGTACCATGCGACGGGTCGCTTCTTTTGCGGCCAATACAGCTGCATTTTTAACGGTTCCCGCCGCTTCGGCCGAAGCTCCCTGTACAGGCCCTTCTTTGTTGGCTCTATGCACCGCAGACGCAGCCGCGGCTGCGGCGGTGCGGAATGTGTGCGCGGGTGTTTTGCGCATGGACCGGGAAACAGGCGAGCGCTGCCTTGCACCCGTATTGGATGAAAACGGTGTGCTGCCACCGGGAGCTTTCTTCGAGCCTCCCCGCGCGCGCCCTCCAGAGGAGATATGCCGGAGAAGCATGTTAGCGGAGGGACTGGCCGGCGCTTTTGCCGGGCCTGTTTCCCAATATGGAGGTTTGTGTATAAATGCGGGCGGCTCTTCGCCGCCTGTCTGCGTGGGGGCATCTCTCTTTTGGTCGTTCCATTTGTGCGTCCGGGTGTACATGCCCCCCTGCAAGGAGCCTTCCGGCGTATATGCGCCGACTTTACGAGAGGAGGGCTGACGCGTAGGCTTGGGGCGAGGCGTATTCGGTTTTTGAGTGTTGGAACGATACGGGTTGTATTCATTGGATTTGTACGGATTGACAGCGTCTGCGGTCTTTAATGGAGCAGGATTGCGGGACGGGAGTCTGCCCCGCGGTGATGTGTTGGACGCTTGATGCCCGTTTGTCCGTGCCTTGTCTGCCGGCGTGTCGGACGGGCGGTTTCTCCGCCATATTCCAGCCCCTCCGGACGCGCTCGGAGGGGAATGCCCATATACAGGCATTCTGCCGTGTTCTTCCAACTGTGGGTAAGACGGGGCTTGATTTTGAGACCGGAAGCGTTCGCGGTTTGGGTTACTGTGAGAAGAATGCTGCTTATCCATCTTTTGCTGCCTCTTCCGGACGGTTCTGTAACTTTTCATTGGGTTTGGTATCCATCAACTTGTACAATTCCGTGTCTTGTGGAAATTTATCCACAAATGGAATGATGGTGTTGCCATAAAACATCAGCCCGGTACCGGGTTCAACCTGCGTGGCGTAGTGCATCTGCTGATCGGAGATGCCCAGGTGTCTGGCCAGCACTTCACCATCCGCCTTGGACTGATTAAGCATGAGAATAAAATCCGAGTTATCAAAAATGCTTTCGATTTCAGGAGACAGGAGCAGCTCCTTGACGTTCTGCGTGATGCCCGTCGGGATACCGAACCACTTGCGCAGTCTGCGAAAAAATTCCACTGAGTAGGCGGCGGTCTGTTCGTCGCGGAGCATCAGGTGAAATTCATCTTCGTAGAACCATGTGGACCTGTGTGAAGCACGGTTACAACTAATCCGGTTCCACGCCTGATCCTGCAAAATCAGCATTGCAATTTTGCGCAATTGATGACCAAGCCGCTTTAGGTCAAAGCAGACCAGACGGTTGCGTAAATCGACGTTTGTACGGTGATTGAATACATTGAACGAACCACTCACATAGATTTCGAGCGCCTTGGCGACATTGAGCGCGTCTGGATTGTTTTTTCCAAAATCCAACAGCAGGTTATAGACATCCTCCAGAACGGGCATGTTTTCCGGGCGCGGGTCGTTAAAATAGTCCTGATATACCAGCCGGACGCAACGATCCACAATAGATCTCTCGCCGTATTGCAGACCGTCTTTGCCGCCGAAAATTAGTTCGCAAAGTGACAGGATAAATTCGGACTTTGCAGAAATAGGGTCGTCGTCGTCCCCGTAGTTCTCGTTAAGATCAAGTGGATTGATGTAATTTTTGCTGGACACCGCCATCTCAATGACCTGCCCGCCAAGCCGGTTGACCAACAGGCTGTACTCGTGTTCGGGGTCTACAATGATGATGTCGTCGTCGGTTTCGAAAAAGACTTCGACTATTTCCCGCTTTGCCGTGAAACTTTTGCCCGAACCCGGCGTCCCGAGAATCAGACCGTTTGGATTTTTTAGGCGTTTCCGATTGACACGGATCATTTTTTGCGACATAGGGTTCAGTCCGTAGTACATAGCCTGCTCCAACTGAAACAATTCTTTAGAGGAGAACGGCGCCATGATCGCCGCCGCCGCAGTGTTGAACGCGCGGTGGATTTCCACCTGATTCACGCCAAGCGGCAGGCTACTCATGAGCCCCTGTTCCTGTTCATAATCCAGCGGCAGCAGTTCGCTGTTGTACTTGCGCGCAACGCCCGCCGTCTGTTCCATGTACTGCCTCAGCTTTTTCAGATTTGGCGCTGTATGCATGGCCAGAATGGTAACGGTAGACAATCGTTCATCCCGATAGTTAAGCACATCCAGTAGTTGTTTGGTGGAATCGCCGTACATCTCCAGATCCGGCGGCAGGACGTCCATGCTGTAGCCGTTCTGAAAAGATTTCTTTTGTTCGTCAATTTTCATTTTTGCAACATCCGAAACGGCTTGCTTCACTTTTTTGACAGCCCGATCATGGTCTATGGGTTGAAAATGCATGGTGAACGTGATGGGGATTTCCATGTTGAGCAGGTCGGGAAGAAATTCATCGGACATTTCACTGGCGTTGATAATCATGTGGGAAACCGCGCCCCACGTGTTTCCCATGCGAAATACGTCCTTGTAGCTGAAATCAAATGACGTGGGTACAATGAAATTCTTGGGGGTCAGTCCCGTTTGGGCAACATCCGCCCAACGGAACTTCATTTTTTTATGACTATTCGGGTGAAAGGCCGTGTGCAGCGTGCTCAGCCGTTCATATCCGTTGAGGGGACGGGAGAGTACGCCCATGCTTTTAAAATTGCCAATGATGTCTATTTCTTTGCGCTCCAGCACCCGTCTGGCATCGGCCGGGCTGTCCGCCTCCGCACCGAAGGTCAGATACCGACGCTGTATAATGGCATTGTTGCCCTTGGAGAGCTGGTCGTGCAGCATGTCGGTAAATTCTTTGCGCAGGACATCCAGCTCATCTCCTTTGGGCGCAAGGCCAATAGCTCTGCCGATATCGTCCGGATTTCCAAAATAGCAGCTGCACGTCAGCTGCCATGGGGTGTTGCTGCCAAAATAACTGTGAAATTTGCGCCATAGTTCAAAGACCCTGTCCTGTTCTTCACTTTGTGCCAGCTGATAATTGATGTCTTCAAAAACGAGCGTTTTGGTGTAATACCGTTTGCCCACATAGCAAAGACCACTTTTAGAGATGGCCGCAAACGGAATGCTTTCCAGAACGTGCTTCGGTATACTATCCATTCGACCGGCCCGTTCTGCCGGTCCCTGCGGTTTGCCGATGATGAAGTTCAGACCCTTTTGGATCTGCTTGTTGAATCCTGGCAAGACGCCTCGCCTCTCTTTCCTTGTGGACGTGTTTTTGCAGTGCATCATAAATGTTTTCCGAATGATAGGTGCGGATCTGTGGACGAATGAATTTTGCCCGCAGCAGAATGGCTATTTTTTTCTCAAGTGTCCGGCCTGTCTTCTTGTTTTTATAAAGAGCCAGCACGCCAAAAGGCAGGACAATCGCAATCATCAGATAAATAGCCACATTGTATCCGATTGCGGCGCGGGAATACCAGAAGGTAGCAAACCCAATAATGCCTCCCGCGCCGAAGAATGCAAGCTGTCTGCCGGTCAAGTTTTTAATGAGCTTGGTTTCGATTTTACTGAAATCCTTGTATATGGTGACAAAGCGCATAGCTCACACCCCCTAATGCGCGTTAAAAATAGATTTGGAAAGCGCTCCGGTTTTAAAGAGCGCGAAACAAAGCAGCAGGCCATAACCCGTTGCCTGAAACACACCTTGTACAACACCGCCTGCGGTTGAGAATGTCATTGTTTGAATCAATGTAGCATAGATACCCACGCAGACCATCATGAAAAAGCCTTGAAAACCAAGGGCAAACAGGGATTTCAAATAATTCTTTCCAATATCACCCCATTCATGGTTTGTGAGCGTTGCCATCGGGATTGGACCAATGGAACAATACATGTAGATTTCAACCATGCGTCCATAAATCAAAACGGTAATGATGAGGTTCAGAACAAAAGTTCCAACGTATGCAAGATTGGTCATGATCAGCACGCCCAGCAGCTCTCCGCAGTTCAAATTTTGCAGCTGTGCGTCCAGGCTGTCCAGCGCGAATTGTAAATTGGCGGAAGAGTTGATGACGCCGGCGCTCTGTTGAATCACATATTGTGCCAACTGGAATACCGCAATGACAATGTCAAATGTGTGTGTGACCAGATAAACGGCTACGGCTGTTTTAAATATCCACTTGAACAGCATCCACCCATCAACGTTGTGCATGTTGTTCTTTTCGGTAAGCAAGGCAATTAGCTCATAACAGGCAACATACGCCAATATGATACCTGCCACCGGCGTGATAACACTCTGCGACAGATTTTGCACCATGGTAAAAACGTTCGCGTTCCAGCCTTGCGGCGTTTGTCCCACTCCCTGCGCGATGCCGCTTACAGTCGTGTTAAGATAGCCGAAGATATTTGCCAGATTACCTTGGATTGCGTTAATCAGAAACCCTTTCAGCCAGCCGTTTAACCAGTCTGTTAACGGGCTGAGCAAAAATCCCATGACTTATCTCCTTATTGAAGTAAGTTTGCCAAAAGAGGTATCAGCTTCAGGCCAACAAAAATGATGCCGCCACCCGCCATGGCCTGTTTAATTCCTTGGCTTTTTGCACCCGGATTATCGTTGCCGTACCCGTCCATCAGGTTGATGATACCCCAACCTGCAAAACCCGCGCCAATGGCAATCACAATGGTCGCCAGTGTTGAAATCCCTTGTGTAAAGAAATCCATGATTCATTCCTCCAATGTCGTATGTGAAAACGGTATATGGCAAAGCCTCTCGGCTCTGGCTGGCAGAAAAAGGGTGCCTCTATACAGCAAAAGGGCTTCGTTTGTGCTTTAGCACGCTCGAAGCCCTTAACCATATTTCAAATTATGCAGTTCGTGGTCTTTATCAAAAACAAGGACATCGTTGCAATCCAGCCATTTCCATTTAGCCCGGACAAACAGTTGATTTCCAGCTGTCCGGGCATCAAAGGTCTGGCGATCCCATTCATAGGGCTGCCATTCCTCTGTAGAGCGCGTTGCTCTTTTCAGTGATAACGGTACCCCGGTGGGTGCCGATCCGTTCAATTTGCATCGTAGCAACGCTCCTTATCCCGCATTTTGGTCAGCATATTGGTCCAGATACCCATAGTCAAACTCTATGTACTCCTCATTTGCGCGAATCGTAAGCCGGTCGTTCAAATACTGTTCCACGAGGAAGGTGTTGGCCGGATCGGCATCGGAAAGATATTTGTAATAGGGGTGCTGGGTAATGTCGAACTTTTTGGATTTAAACGGACGCACACCCCGCAGGCGGAGAATGCACTCGTCGCCCTCCATCCGTGACAGCTCGTCCATTGATGACAGTTCACGGCCCGTTTTGTTGTAGTTAAAACCGTAGCTGCGTTGGGTACCACGCGAATCGCTGTTGGTATACAGATCGATGGTCTCTTTGCCAAGAGACTCGGACATGTTTTTCAACGTGTCATGCCCTTGTCCGCCAAGGAACAGCCGGCTGTCGCAGTTGTCCACGATGGTGTCCATTTTGTCTTTATAAATACCTTTCAGCTGGCTTTCCGATTGCAGAATGGGACAGGCGGACATGTTCCGGCTGCGGATCGATGCGATGATGCGCTCAAAGTTCGGGATTTTACCGGTATTGGCAAACTCGTCCAGAATAAACCGGACGTGGACAGGCAGGCGGCCGTGATACTCTTTATCCGCTTTTTCTTCGAGCAGGTTAAAAAGCTGTGTGTACATCAAGGCCGCAAGGAAGTTAAACGTGTCTTCGCTATCGCTTAGTACAATAAACAGAACGGTTTTTTGATTTTTATCGCCAAGGGTGTCCAGCTCCAGCTCATCGTAAGCGGTGAGATCGCGCACGTCTTCAATGTCAAACGGAGACAGGCGTGCACCGCAGGAAATCAAAATGCTTTTTGCGGTCTTGCCCGCCGCCAACTTATATTTGTGATATTGCCGGACAGCGAAATGCCGAGGATTGTTTTCTTCCAGTTCTGCGAACAACAGATCCACCGCGTTTTGAAAGCCGTCGTCATCCTCACGGACTTCCATGGCGTCGATCATTTCAATGAGGGTAGACATATTTTGCTCTTCCACCGGCGCTTCATAATGGATGTAACCGATTAGGGCGCAGTAGAGCAGACGTTCGGCGTCCTCCCAAAACTGGTCGCCACCGGTCTTATCCTCTTTTTTTGTGTTGGCAATGAGCGCCGTCACCAGTTTGAGGATATCCTTTTCGCTGCGCAGATAGGCGAATGGGTTGTAATGCATGGAATGTGCGAAATCCACCAGATTAAACACCTTGATGCGGTATTTCATCCGCTGCATCAGGTATCCACATTCATTTAAAACGGTGCCTTTCGGGTCGGCGACCACATAAGAGCTGTGACCCTGCATGAGATTTGGCTTCACAAAGTAGCGCGTTTTACCGGTACCAGATCCGCCCACAACCATCACATTATAATTGCGATTGTATTTCCAGTGCCGGGCTTTGCCCATGCCCAGTCGTTCTGTGGCCGTAAGCAGAATATTTTTACGGAACACCGGATCAATAAACGGCTCGATATCTGTTTCCGTGCCCCATCCGGCGTCTCCGTACTCCTTTCCTTTGCGAAATTTCTTCTTATCAAGATTGTGGGCCTTGATTGCAAAGAAAATAACCGCTGTACCGACAATCGCCAACAGCAGATCGTTGGGGTCAAAACTGAAAAGCGCCCCATCCAGCAAAACGGACGGGGCGCTCAGGAGTGTAAACAGCTTTCCAATAAACCCACCGCCATTTACTATTCTGCAAGATTGACCCAGTCGATCCAGCAACCAGAACACGGCCAGATAGGGTACCCAGTGAAGAGCGTTCTTTTTGATATACTTTTTCAGTTTTGCGGCGGTCATCTGGATTTCTCCTGTGTTTTGTTCCGCACTTTGGCGGGATTGACGCTTCTAACATACTGTTTCAGCTTTTTGAGTTTTTCCAACAACGACGGCCTGTCTTTGCCTTTGTCTTTTTTTTTCATCAATCGGCTGGCAAGCTCCTTTTGTACCTGTTGCACAACCTCTATGTTTTTTGATTCACACCACAGCGTCCATTTTGGAGGAGTATCCGTGATATCCTTGCGCAGGGAATAGCGCAAGCCGTGTGCACGGCAGATCTTATCCAGAATGGCGGTGTCTTCGGTATGGATCTCCTGACCGGTCAAGCCCCCGCCCGTGCGCACCAGATCTTTGTACTCCATTTTTCCGCTGAGCTTCTGATCCTGGCGTATCTGCTTAAGCGCCCGAATGAGCAAACCAAACAGTTTGAGCAATCCGCGCCCGCTAAGTTTGAGTGCGCGCACGGAAACCGCTACGGTACGCTCTTGCACATGTTCTTGCATGGTATGTACCTCCTTAGTTGTTTTAAAATTGAACGGGAAACAAGGCACGCAAAAGAGGGTTTAATACACGGATATCCCTGCGCGAAAAGATTTTACGGGACATGAGTATCGATCTTTCCGCTGCATTTCTCAAGACACACAATACAAGCAGCTCTATATTCTCGGCTTCATCCGGGAAACGCTCTTTGATAGCGCTCGTTGTTTCTATTGTGAGCAGATTGGAAAGTACATTGAGTGCTTCCAAATCAGTGCGGGGCATCTTTTCCGGATGGACACAATGTGCTCTGTGAATCAGATCAATAGCCGTCTGTGCGGAACGGACGATTCGATCACCCGTTACAAACGGTAATGGACGCTCCTTTGCATCATGCGGATCGTCTTCCGATGTATGGCGGGGTATAGGGTAACACTCGCCCGCACCCGCGTCAAAAGCCGGAAAAAGCTCAAACGACCGAAGCAGGGAAACGCATGAGATCCAGACGGCTTTTTGGACAATATGGGCAGCGTCTTTATACTGGTGATAATAGAAAACAGTGAGATCATCCGGCACGGATTGCGCCAACTTTTGAAATAGCAGATCGGCAACGCCCTCTTCTTCATACTGTATTTCCCTAAGCAGTTCGAGAACCGTTTTGAGATTTTGTTCTTCCAGCGTGCCCTGATAATAGACATAACCCACCAGTGCGTGGTAAAGGTGACCGCAAGCAACGTACCAATATGAGTCGCATTTATCGGTTCGCCACGCGGTCATTCTCGCCAGCGCGAATACAAACGCGTCAATATCTTTTAGGCAGTGGATCAGGGAAAACGGATTGCTCCGCATGGGCTGTTCGGTCAATATATGCAAAAACGGTATGTCCGCACCGAACAGATCACCGGGTTTGTCGCGGAAGGTTTCATCTTCCCACGGATTATGAGTTTGTCTTTTATCTGCATCGACAGGCCGGCACGCGTTTATGCGGGTCTTGATAGGCATGGCGAGCAGATCCTCCTGTTTAGCGACATCCTTTTGAACCTGTTGCATTTTTTTGTTTGCCATTTTGTTTTACTCCTTTTCTGCTTTGGATTGTGGAAAGATAAAAAAACGAACCAATGTCTCGGCAGCCTGCGCGAGAGGTACTTCTATTAAAAAAAGGCGTCGGATTTCTCCGCGCCTCGAAATGTTTTGATCGCCGACATACCACTGTCGATACTCTTCTTCGGGAATCTGTCTATAGACGCTGACCTTGTCAACGTCACACTCAATTTCATAATCCATATCGCCTATGGGAACTTCTATGACACCATCAGGATGTCGATTCATCAGAAGATTTAGCGAAGTGCCCAGGGCACCGGAAATTGCGGTTAAAGTGTAGAAAGGGGGCATAATCTCACCGCTTTCATATTTCTGTACGGTACGAAGCTGCTTCCCAATTTTTTGTGCGAGTTCTGTCTGTGTGTATCCCGCTTTTTTCCGATGATACCGGATTTCCTGTCCCACATTTTTGGCAATATTTAGTTTCGAAATTACTCTGGTCATACCTTGTCCCAAAACTCCAGTGGCTAAGCCCCACTGTTGGCGAGATGTCTGTTTCATCATATATCCATCCTATCGTTAAAATAAATTTTATGACACCGCTGTAAACGTCAGTTGCATGTTACCGTTATCTGTTTGTTTGGTTGGCCATCTGAGACTGCCGAGTTGTCCGACCAATTTGATATGCCCGGTGCCGCCCGGAGATAACACGCCCAACACCGTCGAGGCCCCGCCCGCCAGCTGCACGCCCTTATCGTCAATCTCCGACCATGTGGTGTTCCCGGATGCTGTTTCCTCTACCTGCGCACAGAGTGTAAAGCCGTTGATGCCGGAAAGCGCGGTTGCCAAGCTTTGCAGCGTGACCTGTGCTCCGACGTGGGTGTTGTTGTTAATCAGCGTGATCTCGCCGCCAGAAGTGGGGTAGCCTATGTTATTGGGATCGATTGTATAGGATGCGCTGGATGTGTAGGATACGGACACCGATCTGTCGATGTTGGACACTGTGACCTGGTAGGCGCAGGTGTTGCCCGCATTATCCGTCAGCGTAAAATTATAGGTACCATTGCTTGTTGCTGTGTAACTGCATGTGTTGCTGCCCACCACCGTACCACTTGGCAGAGTGATGGACTTGACACCGCTTTGCGCATCGGTGGCCGTGACATTGATCGTTACGCTGCCGGTCGTCCAGTTGGATGTCGAGAGATTATAACTGCCGGTCGGAGGCGTGGTATCTCCGGCGTAAGGATCATAATTGGATACCGTATAGGTGCGCACTGCTTCTTGCCCGTCGTCAGTTTTAGCCCATACCGTAACCGGCCCGTTTTGTGAAACTGTGAAACTATTTGAAGTTAGAACAGTTCCATTGCCTGCGTCAAAATAAGATGCAGGTTGTGTTCCATATGCCCATTTGCGCGTTATCCCAAGGCTTTCATCGCTGCCGGCTGGTACCTTTGTGTAATATGCTCCATTTATTGCTACAGATGAATTTGCTTCATTACCACCCAGTCGAACGGCGGAGTCTTCGTAAGCATTTGTTGCTGGATTTATAATCTGCAACTCCGAGTAATTAAAATGCCAACTCGAATCTGCAATATAGTGTTGACAATTTATTGTAGTGGTTGTGTACCCACCCTGCCAAAGTGCATTACAAAAATCCGGCCCATCTGCCCAAAAAGAGCCTGATAGATTTTTGTAAAAATATCCCGATATATACTTATCTCCAACATTTGAATAATCTATACCACCATCCCTATATACAAACGTATGCTGTATTGGTTGAGAAAACGTGTAGGAATAATCAGACCAAGACGGGTATGGAGCCATACTATCCGAGTATGCCGCCGTGGTCATATCAAACCAATCTCCGTCTGTTCCCGCCACACTTCTTTCGTCATCATGATTATTTATTTTGGTTGCAAGGACATTGACAACCGGCGTCGTTGTTGCCGTACTATTATCTGACTGTGTAACACCAAGCATCAACGTGGCATTCGCAGTTGATACCGTTATCATCTGCGTCTTTTCATACCCATTAGAATCCTTTAAAAATACAGTGTATGACCCAGCAGACGGTAAATCTACAAAAGAACCAGAAAAACTTGTACTTGCATTTCCTTGTTCAAAATACGAATAATCCTGCTTTCCCTTTACCCAACATGAAGATACAATAGAACCACCAGCAGAATCTGTGTACTTAAAAGATACAGGCACATCAGTAGATTCAACCAAGGGCGCAGAATAGGCTACTGTAATTGGAGATAAGTAAACTTGTGTACTACTATGCAGTGAAGATGAGCCATCGGAATTTACAATATAAATATTAGTGGTGTACCAACCATATGATCCACTATGCTCTGAAGCATTTACCCGACAACTCCAATATGATGTATAATTAGAATCTGAAGAGTCCTTAAACATGTAAACACAACTTGTTTCATTATAAGTAACTGTATCCGATACACCAAGTGCATTTGCATATGTGCAATACCTAAGAGTGAAGTTTGGAGATGCAGAAGAAACAGGAAAGCCGCCAATTGTGTATCCTGTCGTATCATTTGCTGAAACAGTACCCAAATGGGTACTGTCGCAGATATAATTGTTTTCCGAATCCGCGCGTGCCAAAAGGCCATCGCCGTGCAACAATATGGTCAGTACAGCAAGAAGTATTACGACAGATTTAATTCTGATTTTTCTTTTCATTTCCAGCTCCTTTCGTCAAATTTTAATTATAAGCGATATATAAAGCGCAAACGCGCTTATAGACAAAATAAACGGCTGGTTTCCCAGCCGCCCGGAGGTTTGTGCGAATGATTATGACAGAGAGACGCTAAATGCGACGGAACCAGTCGGCGTCTGCGTCGTGCTGATCGCGCGCCCATAGTTTGCGGCCAGCGCGAGATTGCCGGTCGCACCGGAAGGAAGCGAACCGATGGTCACGGGTGCGTGGGAAGCGGCCCAGTCAGTGGAATTGTTATACCCGCTGCTCCAACCGGTGGAATCGGTGACACTGATGCCAAGAGCAATTTTGCTGCTACTGTCTGCGGCATTCAGGCTGCCCCAATTTTCCGCTGTCGGCAGGACGTCCGTAAGTGTGCCGGAGCTGTCGGCGGTCAGAGACTGCACACCGATGGTAACGGGTACCACGGTGTTGTTGGTTACGGAAAGCGCCGGAGCCGTAAAGGTATTGGCGTCGGGATTGATCGAATAGGACACGCCGTTGGGGACGGTAACGCTAATAGTGGTCGGGTTGATTGTGCCGGTGATTGGTACACTGGCAGATGCGGAGCCTGTGCCGGTCGCCGTTTGGGTGGTCGCTGCGGACGCTGGCAATGCCGCACCTGCGATCAGCGCCACGGCCATAGCCGCAGCTGCAATTTTCCCACCGAGGTTCCGTCGGACGTGGTTGATAATAGACATTGGTACACCCTCCTTGTAAATGGTTATATATCATCCGGCGTATTCCGGTTGATAGCTGAGATCAGTTTTACAGTCTTTTCGATGCTCCATGTTTTCGTACTTTTCTTATAATTAGGATCAAGGAAAAGAAAACGAGGAGAAGTGACTCCCCGCCAACGGTGAACAGGAAGTAGTTGAAGTCATGCGTTAGGTAACTGATCCCGATGGATGCCAAAGCCCCCAAAATTGACAAAATTGCCACTGCAAGAATTAGGAGCGTAGTTTTCGTGACTGCACTAATTCGGTTTTGATTCATATAATTACCTCCAGAATGTTTTATTTATCATCCGGTCTGGCCGGTTGATAGCATTGATAGCAATGCAGGTGCCTTACTCCTTGATTTTCTGTTCAATTTCCGTATGCCCACGGCTAAATCTGGCATTTAAGATTTCCTTAGGGCACTCACGCCATTCATCATCCAACCAGCCGACATGCAGTACAGATTTCCACCCATCAATACAATGTTCTACTGGTTCGACGACAGCGTTAAAATCATCACAATAAATGACTTTAACTGGCATATCCATGTAACTATAATCCCTGCCCAATGCAGGTGCGGTTCTGATCGCATATTTTCCCACCAAGTCTTTAATAAACATTTCGTTTTTCTCCTTTACTTTCCCATAATCATTACTCTACGAACATTCTCAATTGTTTTCCTTCTACGTAAAACAATCTTCGATATATCCAATGAAAGGATATAAATTGAAATATGACTGAAACGAGCATACCGATTTCGGTGCAAAATGGAGTTGGTATGAACGCGGCCGCAATTCGTAGGCCGCGATCAATACAACGATTAGCAGAAGTGATTCGTCTTGAATGGTTTATTTGGCAATAGGCTTCTTTTATCGTGTACAAGGGTGCCAAATAAAATCCAAATATTTCACCTCCCAGCATCAGAATTAATACCCATAACGTTGGGTGATAAATATTATACAGTACAGCACACCCGGCTAATGAGGATAGTACCAAGACTGTTGTAAATTTGTATGCATTTTTCAGACTGCTGCTATAGTTCACATTGTTAAGACTGGAATCTATTTCAGCCGCAGCGTTAATGGCATACGAAGCATCCCACTGTGCATCTGTAATCAGTGTTACAAATGTAATAACAACCATATAGGTAGTCCCGAAGCTAAAAGCCAGTTTATATCCCACAAAGAATGATATCAGCATTCCAAGATCACCAAGAACACCATTCGATGCAATTTTTATATTTTCTACAACATTTACAATCCCAAGTGACATTTGTGCATTTCGTATGACAATGAGGATTGCGATGATACTATCCACACAGAGAGTAATTGCAACAGCATGTGCTTTATCTTTCAAGGAAAAGCATAACACAACCACAAGGGCAAGGTTTGAAAGGTTATATACTAAGGTTATTTTATTTGCCTTACTATTCTTCTTAGCATAGTAAAGCTGTGAACAAACAAGTTTAATAATTGTTTGCAAGCAGAGCAATAAAATTGCATAAGTACAAAACAACCCATACTCTGTGTAACTTATATCCATGATATGAACGAATGATTTTGTATTCAAGGCAAATGAACCAAACAGCAACAGGATCACAATAATCCCCAATGTAAAACTTCGTTTAGAGATTTGTTGATCATTTGCCTTAGTAGCTCTGATGTTTGCACCACTTGCAAAAATGTCCACCAAAGTTTGTGAAAAAAATTGTGCGGAATATGTAATAGAATAAACCACTGAAATATGTGGGTTCACGGCGAAGCCTAACATAATCCAGACGAGCATTTGCGTTAGTGTAAAAAGTAAAGAATCAAATCCAATTTTGAGTAATCGTATCACGTTAGTTTCCTCATTGAATATTCAGCGTCAAATTTTGTACAAAAGGTTTTTTGTTCAACAGCTCTTCAAGCCTATCACATTCTAATTTGATTCCATTTTCGATGATTCTACCCTTTTTTAACCCCGTCAAATGGTTTGCATGGTCTAATAACGCTTTTGTCTCTTTGCTAACATTGGCAATTACTTTAACAGAATCGTCACTTGTATTTTGCACATTTTCTGTTTTCGTGCTATCCGGTACATCATTGGTAAAATGTTTTTTAAGTGTTGTTCCTTGCATTATCTGCTTTTCAAACTCTGTAAATTTTGCACGTTTCATTTATTACGTCTTCCTCCGCTTGTTAAGTTTATTGAATGTTAAGCGTCAAGTTTTGAACGAAAAGTGGTGTGACTTCAATGTACTGGCCCCCGTTCAATTTGTAGCTGTGCATTTCCGCGCAGATGACCCGGGTCTGTCCGGTCAGCGGGGCGTCCCAAACAATTTTGTTGAAGTGCTGACCCGGTCCGATAATTTGCGATTCGCCCAGGCGTGTTGTTTTGGTGTCGATCATGACTTTTTTTGTGGTGCCATCGTCCTGCTTTTGATAGCTCGTGTTGACCGTACACTCGTAAAACACCGCCTGCTGGTACTCGGTTGGATTGTTGTTGACTGTTGCACTCCACTGCCCGGTGGCGCTGCCGGCGATACCATACACAACGGTGGACGGGGCATAGGTGGTTCGATCTGAGGCGGCACTTGTCGCATGGGATGGAGGCACCGTATTGTCCCCGAAGCCAGCCGCACTGTCCGGGCCGGAGCCGATTTTTTTGCTTCTTGCCGACAGTGTGGTCTTGGGTTTCTTATCTTTTGGGTTTTGAGTGTTGAAAATCGATGCTACAACGGAGGCTACAGCGTCCCGGAAGCTGGGAACAAAGGCGACGCCTGCGGCAAAGACCGTCGTGGGTATAAAAATGGCCAGCAGTAAAACTGCCAGCCGCCGCTTCTTCTTGGTTCCTATCTTGTTTGGTTCGGTCATGTTTTCTTTCTCCTTTACCATTTAGATGTAAATTGGGGTAAAGTGCTTAAAAAATCCCAATGGTTCCGGGCCTGATCACGCACAGACCCGGAGGAAGCACATCAGTGATGCAGATATGGAGCGACGTAGGAGATGACCGTCACGATAGCCAGCCCCGCGGCGACAATACTTGTAAAGACCATGCGCTTTTTGAGTTTCTTGCGGATTTTTTCATTTTTCTGCTTTTTGAGCAGGGATTTAAACTGGAACAAACAAAAGATTACAATAACAGTTGCGAACAGAAATACCAATTGCATGGGAATCATAAAAATCTCTCCATTCATATAGTTCATTATTTATTGATACGGGATAACCCGCACGTACCAATCCTGCGGCAGCGCGCCTTGAATCTGGATTGTGCTGGTCTGGTCATTGCCGAGCATCCCGGCAGGCGACCAGCACTGCGAAGTCGTTGTCAACACGGTATAGGGACCGTCCGGGAACCAAACCGGGGTGTAGTGACTGTGAAATCCGTATTGACTAAATTTGTTGGCCTGCAAGTCAAATTTTCCATTCCCAAGGCTTTCAAAAAGCCGGTAGTATCCGGCATACCAGTAATTGAATTCCGGATATCGTCCCTCTGTGAGCTGTGCAGGAGTGGCACTGTTTGCATCCACTGCCGCACTGGTTAACGATGTAATCGAAACATTGGAGGTCACGTTTTCATTAATTCCGTAGCCGGATTTCATTACCCACTGCCCGGAAGCATTTTTATAGGCGGTCGCGATCCGCGTGCTGCCGTCTTTATCTACCTCAGGTGAGATAGATAAGTTGGCATTTAATGTTGCCGCGTAAATACGTTGCTGGAATCCACCGCCCGCGAACACCCAATCACTCCATGTGAGGGATGGAGCGTAACCGGATGGATTGGGCGTTTGTGACGCAAACCACGACGGCTTCGTATCGTTATACGTTGTTTGCGGCGGCGTGGATTCTGTGGGTACATTGATGTTCCATTGCAGTGTACTGGTCCAGCTGGTCTGTGGGGTTGCGTTTGCGGCTTTCAAAGCTGCGGTCATGGTATATATACCCGCTGTGGAAGGTGTATGCCAGCGGAACCAAATCAGATTTTTGCCGTTTTGTGGGCAGACAGTCGCTTTACCCTGCGTTGTATACGTGCTGCCATTTGGACTTTTTGCTGTAAACACCATTACGGCGAAATCGCTTGGCATAACCGCTGTAGCACTGCTGTCGTTTACGATTACAGACGTGATCACATCTTCATTTGTCAGATACCCGGCATTTGGTGTCTGGATATTGACGGATAGCCCAGTGCCACTACTATAGGGGCCAAAAACGCCGCTGGAACCGTTCCCGGCAACATCCGTTGCCTGCCAATGCAGATACCATGCCCCATCACCCGGAGGAGTGAGCTGCACGCCTGCGGTGTAGTTTTGCCACGTTCCCACATCGGTCTGGCTTTGTGACCAGCTGTACTGTGCCGTGGACACCCCGCTTCCTGTGCCGTTTGCGGCACCCGGATCTTCAAAGTCCAGCGTGATCGGAGCCGACCCGGATTTCCAGTCGCTTGCCGTGGTAGATACGGAGCACGTGGGTGGGATGGTGTCGATCTGCACCGATGCGCCGATTACCGCTGTATTCCATGCGTTGTCGATACTGCTGAATTGAAACGAATGTGTCCCTTGCCCACCAGTGCCATCACTTTGCACACCCATGGCTCGCATGGTTGCGCTTAGCAGCATGTTTTTCACCCAATTGGTGCCGTCATTGTAATCAAAGCCTTGATAACCTTGAGCGTTTCCGAATTGATTCACGCCATCAAAGATTGTTTGCAACGAGGCCAGATTTAGGCCGGAAACATCGGTGGTCTGGCTGGTGTCGTCACGGGAAACAACGACATAGGTATCGCTTCCGTTGAGATCTGCAAGATTGAGCCAACCATTGTGAGAGAAGGACGCTTGCGTGTTGTTCAGGTTGGTGGCCATGTCGGGTGCTATGGTATCCCACCATAGATACCGTTGGCCAGTCGCGTAGTTTCCGCTTGCATCCATACCCGCGTAAGAGATAAGGTTATAGCCTTGATGCAAGCCAATCGTGTTCCATGGCTGGGACGTAAGGTTCCAGCTATAATCTGCATTGACGTAGTCGGTATGACTGGGGTCGTAATAGCAAAACTGAGAGGGGGAAGCGGACATAACCGGATGTAACCAATCCCCGGACCAAAGCTCATAGTATCCATTTCCTACTTGATAAACATTAAATCCCCCTCCAACTCCACCGTCTGTGTTGTTGCCGACCCACACCGTGTCCCCGTTGCCGGGTAGTTTGCTGGTATACCCTATGCTGGTTGGCAGGTGATTCCACCATGTTGTTTGATTCCAATCGGTACCGCTGAAATTGCCGGTGCCGCTGACGATATAGGACAGATCTTCGGAGTGAATGTAGTGTGTGGTATACTCAAGACCGTCATCTCCACCGCCGTTTTGGGGAACCGTAATGGGATATGTGACGCTGCCGGCGAAGCTGCCATCTGAATTAAAGTATGCGACAACCCAATCTCCGGGAAGCAGGTAATGGCTGATTGGCTGCGTGCAGGCAGCATCTCCATACAGAGGGATTGCAGGCGCGTTTGCCGCAACTTGGCCGTAATGTGTATCCAACCGATAGCCAATGCGTCCACCAGGCCACTGGTTTGTGTCGTTTCCCGCAGCGGATACCAGTGTTGTGCAAATTAGCACGGCAAAAATGATGATCAGCAAAAACTTCACAGAGAGTTTAGGTTTGCCACGTATTCGCTTCATTTGCATAAGCCTTCTCCTCGCAAATAAAAAAGCCCTCCGCAAAAAGCGGAAGGCTACAATAAAACAATTTAGATTATTCGATGTTTCCAGTAGAATTAACCGTAAAACTATACTTAGCTACGACGGTCCCATCGTGGGCGGTGAGTTGGAGGGTGTAAATTCCAGCAGTAAGGTTGTCAAAAACAAAACTGCTATCAATCCCAGCTCCCCCAACGACAGCATTGGAGGTTTCGTTTACAGGACCCAGCAGAGACGCTGTACCCGGCCCCTTATGCGCCATGCCCAGTGCCGGCGTGGTGTTAATATCGGCATATCCTCCGCCAACTTCATTTGCGAACCCCACTCCTTGAAAATGCACGGTTTGTGCAATGCCTGTAATCTCATCTGTGTAAGTGCGGGTCGTGTCCACTCTGACGTATTGAGAGGCTAATGTGCCGGAACCGCCGCCAGTATTTCCACCTGTATTCCCGGCACCGTTTCCTGTAGCTTCACCGGGATTTCCCACACTGTTCGCCGTTTTGCCAGTCCGTGCTTCAGAGCTGCTGAAATCGCCCGGCACGGTAACGGTGCAGGTGTCGCGTTGTCCATCCGGGTTGGTCGCGCGGATGGATGCCGTACCCACGCCGACCGCCTTGACATTGCCGGACTGATCAACTGTTGCCACGGCGTTGTTTGTAGAAGTCCATGCAAGCGTCCTGTCCGAGGCGCTATCAGGCGTAATATTGGCGGTGATCCGCGAGGATGCGCCAATGGACAGCGTGAGAGAACGGTGGTTAAAGTCCACTGATGTGACCGGGACGGTCTGTAACGCCTGCGCGGCAGTGGGAGCTGCGCCGCTGGGCGCTGAAGCCGCACTGACAATCGGGATGCTGCTGGCGGATGAAGGCGTGCTTTCAGAGGAAATGACCGATCCCGAACTATTGGAACTGCTGGTTCCAGTTTGCGAAGATGACGCTACCGCATCAATCTTAAACCGATTGTCCGCTGCCGTTACAGAAGAACTGATATTGCTGATTGCAATTGCAGATACTAAGACTGCGGCGATTGCGCAGACCCCAATGCCCAAACCAATCTTGCCTTTTTTTGTGGCAAGAATTTCTTGGATTTTTGCCTTTGTCAGTATGGTCAACTCTTTGAATCTGCCCATAAGAAGACTCCTTGCTCTGTTGAAAATAAAAATTATTGAACATTTCCGGTGGAATCAACCGTAAAGTGGTATCGAGCCACCACGGTTCCATCGCCTGCGGTAAGCTGGAGGGTATAAGTTCCAGCAGTAAGGTTATTAAAAACAAAACTGCTATCAACTCCAGCTCCCCCAACGACGGCATTGGAAGTTTCGTTTACAGAACCCAGCAGAGACGCTGTACCCGGCCCCTTATGCGCCATGCCCAGTGCCGGCGTGGTGTTAATATCGGCATATCCTCCACCGACTTCGTTTGCAAACCCCACTCCTTGAAAATGCACCGTTTGCGTGATACCGGTGATCTCGTCGGTATAGGTTCTTATTTCATCATTCTGATAGTTTGCTGCATTCTGCACTGTAATTCCTTGCGTGGCCCAAGAGACAGCCCCATCGTTGCCGATGCCGGCAACAGCCAACGTGTAGTTGCCGTTAACAAGAGTGCCGGTGGGAACCGTGCAGCTGTAGCCGCTGTTTAAAGCGCCATAAGCCGGCAATTTGTTCTCGACATCTTGTCTTGCGGTGAGCGTACTTCCCGGAACCGAACCAAGGCTAATTGCTGTGCCACTGCCTGCCGGGTACGCGTAAATGTCCACACGGCTGATGCCGGAAGAGTTCAGCGCCCAGCCGTACACCGGGATAGTGCCTGTGTAGGTGGTGGACGGCGTGTCAAGGTCTGTGATCGGTGGCGCAGAAGTTGCGCTCACGATATTAAACTGGGATGTAGCCCACTGGACGCTGTTATCCGTGCCAATGCCCGCCACGCAAAGCGTATAGGCCCCCGGCGCAAGGGCGCTCACATCGGCGGTCAGGGAATAGCCACTGTTGAGTGTATTATAGGAAGGAAAAACGTTTTTTACATCTTGCCGCGCCGTCAACTTATCGCCACCGACCGAGCCAAGACCGTGATATTTGCCCGCGCTGTCCAGCGCGTAGATGTCCACCCGACCAATACCTGCGGCATTGAGCGCCCACCCCGAAACAGCAAGCTGCCCGTTTGTTACGCGCGTCCCCGCTGTCGGCGTGTCAATATCTGTGATTGGCGCGGCGCCAACGGAAATATTTTGTGTTGCCCACCGCACATCCCCGTCGTTGCCGATGCCCGCTACCGCAAGCGTATAGCCACCGGGTGCGAGTGCATTTGCAGCTACAGTTAAACTGTACCCGCTGTTGAGTGTATTAAAGGTGGGAAATGCATTTGCCACGTCTTGTCGGGCGGTCAACTTGCTCCCGTCCACCGAGCCAAGGCTATGCGGTGTGCCATTTCTGTCATAGGCATAAACGTCCACGCGATTGATACCATCGTGGTTGAGCGCCCAACCGGCCACCGTAAAGCTGCCGTCCTGCTCACCGGTTGGTGTGTCAATATCCGTAAGCGGGCCGGGGCCGATGTTGATCGGCGTGCTTGCCCAGTTGACTGACCCATCCGTGCCGATGCCCGCAACGGATAACAGATAAGCCCCTGCCGGAAGAGCAGACACATTCGCCGAAAGGCTGTAACCGCTGTCCAAAGTACCAAAGCTGGGCAATGCGTTTTCAACATCTTGGCGCACGGCCAATTTGCTCCCGTCCACCGAACCAAGGCTGTGCGCGTGGCCGCTTGCGTCCCACGCATAGACGTCCACGCGGTCAATGCCCGTCGCGTTGAGCGCCCAGCCTGCAATGCTGATTGTGCCGGACACCGAGGCGTTTGCTGCCGGTGTGTCGATGTCGGTGATTCCACCAACCGCGCTTTGCAGCCGCTGCACCCCTGCGGCTGTAATGATTGGCTGAGCCGGTGACGCCTGTGCGTAAACAATACCAACCGATGATGTAGCGACCACCAGAATGGCAGCGGCCGTCACGATTGTCAGTTTGGCGTGTGTTCTTTTGCTCTTCCTGCTTTTCATAATGATTCCTCCATGTCGCGTTGTCAGGCTACAGTGTGCTCCTTTTTATGTTTTCGAGCTTGTTTTCGGGCAAGTTTTTCCTGCACCATACTTTCCCGAATCGTATAAAGCTCATGTGCTCTGCGTTTAACTTCAAGTATTTTGGCTTTGTTCTCTTCGGACATTGCATCGAAAGCTTCACGCTCCGCATTTTCATAATAAGAATTCGGATATTGCGGATTGCCAGCAAGAAAACGTCTGGAGTACAGTGAACAAAAGCTCTTGCGAATCTCGTTTAGTAGTTCAACCAGTGAACCAAAAATAAATGGAACTCCAAATGGACTGATGGCGAATGCAAAAACTGCCGTTATAATCCATGTCGGCCAAAAATATTTTGTAGGTGCCGGAAAATAGATCCATTTTCTAAATGTGAGATTAAAATAGGCGCCTAAATCAATCACACAAAAAAGGGTAAAAAGCATACAAGGAATAAAAAGAATCATCGTTCCTATTGTATAAATCAACCGTCCAATTGCAACCACAATGGCAAACGCCGCAATGATAGGAACCAAAACAATTAAGAGAAGAATTTTTATAAAAGTCAGCATTTTCTTTCCTCCTGATTCTCCATACATTTCCTGTTTCTGGTTCCATCTTACACTGCCATTATTTAACTGTCAACGCTGTTGACAAATTCGTATTTACGCACAATAGGTCATTGCCTGCTCATAAGC
>NZ_JBDNLG010000034.1:0-26370 GCF_047718355.1 Ethanoligenens sp. | reverse complement strand
GTGTAGATATGCTAAAATTCAAGTAGGAAATCGTGATTTTAGCCATGATTTACTTAGATAACCCAATCACGATTAGGACAATTATACAAATTTCTTGACTTTTTACCAACTATATTTCATCAATCATCTTTGTTTACAAAACCGTCAAGCGAGGTGGAAGAAATGTGCGCAAATGAACTAAAAAAAACAGGACACCAACAGGACCTAGAAGCGTTCCATGAAAGTGTATATCCGCTGGCCTATGAGTATTTTGGCGGACATTCATCACACCGTAACAAAAAATCCGGCGTCGTATTTCGCGTTTGGGTGCCAAAAGCTATCTCAGTTTCCATTGTAGGTGATTTTAACCAATGGGATGTGTCCAAGAATCCGATGTCTCCCGTAGATGGCCGTGGCGTTTGGGAAGGGTTCGTGCCCAGTATCAAAAGCTTTGAAATCTACAAATATCAGATTCAAACAGAGGATGGGCGCAGCTTTCTCAAGAGTGATCCCTTTGCCAACCACATGGAAACCAGACCAAACACCGCCTCACGTTATTACAATCTTTCCGGATACCATTGGAAAGATCAAAAATGGCAGGGCAAGAAGGCAAAAGAAACACTGTATGAAAAACCGCTCAACATCTACGAACTGCACGCGGGCTCGTGGAGAAAATATCCCGACGGCAACCCCTTTGAGTACCGCAAGCTGGCAGAGGAGTTGGTTCCTTACCTGAAAAAAATGGGCTATACACATGTGGAACTGATGCCCGTTCTAGAATATCCATTGGATGATTCTTGGGGATATCAGGTCACTGGTTATTTTGCACCCACCTCACGATACGGTTCTCCAAAAGATTTTATGGCATTCGTAGACTATTGCCATCAGGCTGGCATCGGCGTCATTATGGACTGGGTGCCCGCGCACTTCCCCAAAGACGCGCATGGGTTATACCGTTTTGATGGGGACTGCTGCTATGAATACGCCGACCCGCTCAAACAGGAGCATAAATCTTGGGGTACTTGTGTGTTCGACTACAGCAAAAGTGAAGTGCGCAGTTTCCTCATCTCCAATGCCATCTTCTGGTTTCAGAAGTACCACATTGACGGTCTGCGGGTAGACGCAGTTGCCTCTATGCTTTACCTGGATTACGACCGGAAAGGCGGCGAATGGCGGCCCAACAAGAACGGCGGAAACGAAAACCTGGAAGCGGTAACATTTTTGCAGCAGCTGAACACCATCGTGTTTGCACATTTCCCGAATGCCATGATGATTGCAGAAGAATCAACCGCGTGGCCGTTGGTGACAAAACCGGTGGCCGACGGGGGATTGGGATTCAACTTTAAATGGAACATGGGCTGGATGAACGATATGCTCGCATATGTTTCCACCGACCCGTTCTTCCGCAAAGACTGCCACAAAAACATCACTTTTTCATTCCACTATGCATTTTCCGAAAACTATATCCTCCCCATCTCACACGACGAAGTGGTACACGGCAAGCATTCACTTTTGGAAAAGATGTCCGGCGACAAGGAAGAACAGTTTGCGGGCATGCGCGTGTTCTTCGCATACATGACGGCGCATCCGGGCAAAAAGCTCCTGTTCATGGGCAACGAGTTTGGTCAGGAAGCCGAGTGGGACTGCCATGGCGTTCTCCAATGGGAATTGCTCAATGACAAACCGCATTTGACGCTGCAGAACTTTACCGCCGCGCTCAATCACTTTTATCTTGAGAATCCGCCTTTATGGCAAATTGATTTTTCTTGGGAGGGATTCCAATGGATATCCTACGACGACAATTTGCAAAACATCATCGCATTCAGACGCATCGACCGCCAAGGCAATGAATTGATTTGCTTATGCAATTTTGCGCCGATGCTGCGCGAGGATTACCGGATCGGCGTTCCCGTTGCCGGCAAATACGAGGAAGTGTTCAACACAGACGCAGAAAAATTTGGTGGAACGGGTGCGGGCAACCCGGACCTGGTGCCTACAGAGGAATTTCCCTTGCATGGTTACCAGCAGTCGGTTTCGCTCACCATTCCGCCAATGGCGGCAATCTTTTTGAAATACAAACCAAACTGAATTTCGGTTCGACTTTATGAAAGCGGGAGGTATGGGCTATGGCTGGAAAAACAAAATGCATCGCAATGCTGTTGGCCGGCGGACAGGGAAGCCGTCTGGGGGTTCTTACTAAGAACCGGGCAAAACCTGCCGTGCCATTTGGCGGCAAATATCGTATTATCGACTTTACTTTGTCTAACTGTGTCAACTCAGGTGTAAATACGGTAGGCGTACTCACGCAGTATCAGCCATTGGAGCTCAACGACTATATCGGTAACGGGCAGCCTTGGGATCTTGACCGCATGGACGGGGGCGTGCATGTTCTGCCACCTTACCAGCACCGCAAAGGAGCCGATTGGTATTCAGGAACCGTTAATGCAATTTACCAAAACATCCCATTTATCGACCGCTACAATCCCGAATATCTATTGGTGCTTGGCGGGGATCACATTTACAAAATGGATTACGCTAAAATGTTGTCCTTCCACACGGAAAAGCAATCCGACTGCACGATTGCCGGGCTAGTAGTTCCCAAAGACCAAGCTTCACGCTTTGGCATCATGAACACCAACGGGGACAACAGCATTTATGAATTTGAAGAAAAACCCGCGAGACCAAAAAGCAATTTTGCCTCTATGGGCATCTATATCTTCACATGGAAAAAGCTGCGCGCTTATATGACCTCCGAGGAAGGTCGGCAGCTTGACGATTTTGGCAAAGACCTTATTCCCACCATGCTCAATGAGGGCGAACGCATCTTCGCGTATCCGTTTGAAGGGTACTGGAAAGACGTGGGCACCATCGAAAGCTATTGGCAGTCTAACATGGATATCCTCAACCCGGCTTCTGGCTTGACTATGCACGACCCCAACTGGCGCATCTATGCCCGCAGCGCAGCCGAACCGCCGCATTATACGGGTCACAATGCGATTGTCCACAATTCCATTGTGGCAGAAGGCTGCGTCGTGAACGGCACCGTTTACAATTCAGTGCTGTTCTGCGGCGCAAAAATTGAAGCGGGCGCCGTGATACGCGACTCGGTTGTATTGCCGAATGCCATTATCCGCGCCGGTGCAAAGGTGCAAAAAGCCGTTATCGGAGAGGGGGCAGTAGTTGGGGAAAGCACCATTGTCGGTTTCCGCTCCGATGAAATCGGCAAGCCGGTCGCAGGAATCACCGTGGTGGGCGACCGCGTCCATGTGGGACGCAGCGCAATCGTCATGGAGGAATCTATGCTGGATACTGATATTCCAGAGGTGAAAGCGGTATGAATACAAAAACAACCGGCATTATTTTCGCAGACATATCAGATGGGAACTTGCATGAACTGACTGCGCACCGTCCCATTGCCTCTGTGCCTTTTGGCGGAAGATACCGTTTGATTGATTTTGCCCTTTCCAACTTTCACCGTTCGGACATCACCGACGTTGGCGTCATCGTGCAAAACAATTACCGTTCTCTGATGGATCATCTCGGTTCGGGTAAGGATTGGGATCTTTCCCGCAAACACGGAGGGCTCTCCATATTGCCGCCGCTCGCAGGACAGCCTATGTATCACACTCGTTTGGAAGCGCTCTGCGGCATCCGCAATTATCTGAGCGCGATTTCGGACGATTACGTGGTCCTTGCGAATAGTGACAATCTGTATAGCATGGACTTGAACGCGCTGATCAATCAGCATGTTGCCAACGGTGCGGATATGACGGTCGCTTACCGGCAGGAAAAGGTAGAAAAAAATTCCGGCAGCTCACTCCACGCGTATGAGACCGATGCGGACGGGCGGATCACTGCCATTGTCACCAATCCTGTAGCAGGTAAACAGCAGATCGGTATGCACTTGATGGTTTTCAACAAATCGCTTTTGCTTGAGATTATCAATGAGGCCGCCTCTTATGGGCTGACTAACCTGCACCGTGATATTCTGCAAAAGCGTACCGACAGATATCGTCTGTTTGGTTGGGAATTCAACGGATACACCGCCCGTATCGACTCTTTAAAGCATTATCTGAGCGCCAGTATGGATCTATTGGACGAGGATGTACGCGAGGATTTGTTCTACGCATGCGGCCCCGTTTGTACACGTGTGCGGGACGAAGTGCCCGCACAGTATGGCGAAAATGCATCGGTGAGCAATTCTTTCATTGCCGACGGGTGCACCATAGAGGGCGAAGTGGAAAATTCTATTTTGTTCCGTGGCGTTACTGTTGGCAGCGACACTAAAATCTCCAACTCCATCATTTTAAAAAACAGTCATGTTGGCAACAACACTGTATTGGATTACTGCATCATCGACAAAGAGGTGCAAATCGGTAATGATCGCTCCTTAATGGGTTACGGGACTTATCCGCTGTTTATCAGCTCGGGTAGTATCGTATAAATTGCCAAAACGTGGATGGCCGCAGTCCTGCAGTCATCCCGTTTTGGTGTTGAGAGATATTGAAACCAAAATGCCCGTATGACACAACGTCCACTGTTTGTACGGGCATCAATGTATAAGAAAGGGGAATGACATATGAAAATACTATATGCCGCTAGCGAGGCGGTACCTTTTGCCAAAACCGGCGGTCTTGCGGATGTAGCCGGCTCTCTGCCTAAAGCTCTTGTAGAAGAGGGCATAGATTGTCGTGTCGTGCTGCCATTATATGAAAACATTCCCGAATCTCTGCGGGAAAACATGCATTTTCTCTGCCATTTCCAAGTACCGGTCTCGTGGCGCAGCAAATATTGCGGTGTGTTCGAATCAAAAATCGGCAATGTCACTTATTACTTGATCGACGACGAATATTATTTCAAACGTCCAGGATATTACGGACATTACGATGATGCGGAGCGGTTCGCCTTTTTTGCGCGTGCAGTGGTTGAAATGCTTCCGCGCATTGGCTTCCAGCCGGATATCCTGCACGCAAATGATTGGCAAACCGCACTTGCCCCCGTCTATCTGCATGCATATTACCAGAAAGACCCCTTCTTTAGCGGCATGAAAACAGTCTTCACCGTTCATAATGTGGAATATCAAGGAAAATACGGATACGAAATATATAATGACATCCTTGGTCTGCCGCAGAATTTCTTTCACATCGTTGATTACGACGATTGTGTGAACTTCATGAAAGGCGCCATCGTCTGCTCGGATGCGGTCACCACTGTCAGCCCGTCCTACAGCTATGAGCTGCGCTATCCATATTTCTCGTTCGGGCTGGACCGCATCTTCACTATGGCCGGCTACAAAATGCACGGCATCCTCAATGGCATCAACAACGCGGCCAATGATCCATACACCGACAAATGTCTGTTTGCCAACTACAGCAAAACCAATCCAGTCAAAAAAGCCGTGAACAAACGCGGATTACAGCAAATGCTTGGTTTGCCTTTGGATGAAAACGCCATGGTCATCGGTTATATTGGGCGGCTTGTACGCGCCAAAGGTATTGAACTCATCCGGTTTGTGCTTGAAGAATTGCTCACGCACTCGGTGCAGCTGGTTGTGTTGGGCACGGGAGACTGGCAGTATGAGAACTTTTTTGCAGAAATGCAGCACCGCTTTCCGGGAAAACTGGCCGCGCGCATTGCCTTTTCCGATGACCTTGCCCGCAAAATCTATTCGGGTGCAGACGCGCTGCTGATGCCGTCCCGTTCCGAGCCGTGTGGCCTCTCTCAGCTAATCGCGTTGCGTTACGGTACAATACCCATCGTACACCAGATTGGCGGGTTGGCAGACAGTATTACAGATGCTGGTGACAACACCGGCAACGGCTTCACATTCAAGCAATTTAACGCCCACGATATGCTCGGCGCCATTAGCCGTGCAGAAGGTGTTTTTGCGAACAAGAGCATGTGGAAAGCACTGGTTTCGCGCGCTATGTCCTGCGACTTTAGTTGGAGGCACTCGGTGAAAGATTATAAAGGGATGTATGAAGAGGTTCTGCGCTGACGTGATACTGTTGCCAGCACCCCAAGTTCCAAGGCAGCCGGTTTTCCCACGATGCAGCATGGAAACAAGACATAAGAAAAAACAGGAGGCGGACATTCATGCGCTTACCTTACAGTAAAGCACAAGCAAAAGCAAATATACAGTCCAAACTGGAGTGCCATTTCGGCGTAACGCCTTCCCGTGCGACGCCAGAGCAAATGTACAATGCTGTGGCCATGGCTGTACAGGATATTCTTTCTGCCCAGCGTAGAGAATGGACAGAAAAAAGAAGGCGCAGCAAAGGTAAAACCGCCTATTACCTTTGCATGGAGTTTTTGATGGGTCGTTCTCTCAAAAACCATTTATTCAATTTGAACGCAACCAGCATATTTACGGATTGCGTAAAAGATATGGGATTCAATCTGACCGATCTGTATGAGCTGGAACCGGATGCAGGGCTCGGCAACGGTGGTCTGGGTCGGTTAGCGGCCTGTTTTCTGGATGCCGCCGCGGGCTTGCGCTATCCCCTGTATGGCTATTCCATTCGGTACGATTATGGGATTTTCCGGCAAAAAATCGTGGACGGCTGGCAAACCGAACTGCCGGATTTTTGGCTGCCGGGCGGTGAAGTCTGGCTCACCCCCCGTCCAGACGAAGCCGTAACAGTCGAATTTGACGGCGAAATCAAGGATGAATGGAACGGCAGCCACCACAGCGTTTCCGTCACCGGCCAGCACGTGGTCACAGCGCTACCGTATGATATGATGGTTTCCGGCTATAAAAGCGGTGCCGTAGGTGTCCTGCGCCTGTGGAGTGCACGCAGCCCCTCGTTCGACATCGGGTTGTTCAACCAGGGCGACTATATGCACGCCATAGAAGAGAGCTCGATGGCGGAGGTCATCAGTAAGGTGCTTTATCCCTCCGACAACCATATAGAAGGCAAAAGCCTGCGCCTGCGCCAACAATATTTTCTGGTTTCCGCTTCCATGCAGGACATCATTCGCAAGCATATCGCGCGATACGGTACACTGGCCAACCTGGCGGAGAAAATCGCCATCCACATCAATGAAACACACCCCGCGCTCAGCATTCCGGAACTCATGCGTATTTTGCTCGATGACCACGGCTATGGGTGGGATGACGCTTGGGCGGTGGTCACCAAAATTGTCGCCTATACCAACCATACGGTCATGCATGAAGCGTTGGAGGTCTGGCCGGAGGAACTATTCTCCCGGATGCTGCCACGCATCTACCAGATTGTGCACGAGATCAACGAACGACTCTGCAAACACCTCTGGATTTATTACCCGAACGATTGGAAAAAAATCTCCTACATGGCAGTCATCGCTTACGGGCAGATTCGCATGGCCAATCTCTGTATTGCCTGCTGCCACTCGGTCAACGGCGTTTCCACCATCCATTCAAATATCATCAAAACGTCTCTTTTCGCGGACTATGCACGCACGTTCCCCGAAAAATTTACCAATGTCACCAACGGTATTGCGCACCGGCGCTGGTTGGCGCAGTCCAACCCGGAACTCTCCTCACTTCTCCAGGAGCTGATTGGCAATGGTTTTCTGACGGATGCAGCACAGCTCACCAAACTGCGTGCTTATGCCGACGACCCCGCTGTTCTGGACCGTTTAGAAAAGATCAAACGCAACAATAAAGCACGCATGTCCGATTATGTCAAACAAACGACTGGCATAATCCTTGACCCTGATTCCATCTTCGACGTACAGGTCAAGCGGCTGCATGAATACAAACGGCAGCTAATGAATGCCCTGCACATCCTGCATCTGTACGACCTCTTGAAGGCTAATCCGCAATTGGACATCCCACCGCAGACATTCCTGTTCGCGGCAAAAGCGGCGCCCGGCTATTTAATGGCAAAGCAAATTATTCGTTTGATTTGCTCCATCGCCAAAGAAATAGACAGCGACCCGGTTATTTCCAAGAAATTGAAAGTTGTCTTTTTGGAAGACTACCGCGTCACCCTTGCTGAACTGTTGATGCCTTCCGCCGAGATCAGCGAACAGATTTCCCTTGCCGGCACCGAAGCCAGCGGCACCGGCAATATGAAGCTGATGATCAACGGCGCCGTGACGCTCGGCACGCTGGATGGATCGAATGTTGAAATGCTTGAAGCCGTAGGGGAAAACAATATCTTGATTTTCGGTCTGCATGCGGACGAGGTCGAGGCTCTGCGTACCAAAGGCTACAGCCCCACCGCTTATTATCACAACAATCCGGACCTACGTGCCGCGCTTGACCGGTTGAGCGGCGGAATCGGCGGAATACGGCACCCGGAGATAAGCGACTCCCTGATTGGCAAAGGCAGCGGGCAAGCCGACCCATATATGGTACTGGCTGATTTCGCCTCTTATTGCACCATCCACGAGGAAGCGCTCGCACGGTATGCCGACCGCAAGAAATGGAACCGTATGTCATTGATAAATATCGCGTCGGCGGGCGGATTTTCGGCTGACCGTGCGCTGCGTGAATATGCAAAAAACATCTGGGATTTGGAGACAGTCGATTGATATTTTCCTGACGGTCCGGCTTACATTTTGTCTGCCGGAAAATACATTGAAAATGAAAAGGGAGGGTTCGTTTGGGCAACGAGATCTATGACGCATGGGATACCACTTATAAAAGTCCATTTGGGGCTCTGTCCACGTTTCAAAGCGCATGTTTTTTCATCCGTCCGCCACAAACCGACGGCGTACACGCGGCAAGGATGTATATCCATGCCGACGGAGACGGTGGATGGGGAATCGACATGCAGCGTGCCGATGGTGATGAACATCGCGATGCCTTTTTTTGCACCTGTGCATTGGCAAGGCCGGGTCTATACTGGTATACATTCACATTGGAAACACAGAATGGCCCTCGCAAACTTGTGCGAGGGCACGGTGGCGCGGCCAAGATGGTATCTATCGACCATAAAGACGGAGAATGGCAGTTAACCGTCTATGACCCCAGTTATCATACGCCCGATTGGCTGGCCGGCGGCCTAATATACCAAATATTTCCTGACCGCTTCCGTCGGGGCGGCGGCAAACTACCGGAACACATGCCGCCTGACCGTGTATTGCGCACCGAATGGGACAGTATGCCTGAATACCGCGCGGAAGAAGATGAATTTGCCTTTTCCAGCACGTATTTCGGCGGAAATCTGGCAGGTATCACGGAGAAACTGCCCTACCTGCGCGAACTGGGTGTAACAGCCTTGTACTTGAACCCTATTTTTGAGGCACATTCCAACCATCGTTACAATACCGCCGATTACATGAAGATTGATCCTTTACTGGGTACCGAGAATGATTTCCGTACTCTGTGCAAAAAGGCCAAAGCCATGGGCATTGGCATCATTCTGGACGGCGTATTTGGTCACACCGGTGATGACAGTGTCTATTTTAACCGGACGGGCCGTTATGGAAGCGGCGGCGCCTTTCAATCGAAAGAGTCCCCTTATTTCAGCTGGTATCAGTTTAAATCATGGCCGACCCAGTATCGCTGCTGGTGGAATTTTGACACCTTGCCACAAGTAAACCAAATCGCGCCGACATTTTTAGAACTGATTACTGGAAAAGACGGCGTGTTGTCCCATTGGATGAACGCGGGCGCAATGGGCTGGCGGCTTGATGTAGCCGACGAGCTGGACCCCGCTTTTATCGACCGCCTGCGCGTGTGCGTCAAGGAAACCAATCCGGACGGCGTAGTCATTGGCGAGGTTTGGGAAGATGCCTCCATCAAAATCGCCTACGGAAAGCGGCGGCATTATCTGCTGGGCAAAGAGTTGGACGGCGTGATGAACTACCCGTTCCGCGATGCCATTCTTGCCTTTTTACGGGGCGGAAACGCAGACGCCCTGCATATCACCGTTACCCAGATTGCAGAGAACTACCCTGCCCCGGCTATGCGCACCACTCTGAACCTGTTGGATTCGCATGATACCGAGCGCATTCTTACCGCACTTGCAGGCGCTGACGGCGAGGGGCATGACCGCGCTTGGAAGGCAAAACAGTGCCTTTCACCAGAAGAGCGGAAACGCGGATTGATTTTGCTGAGACTCGCCTATGCTATCCTGTTTTTTTTGCCTGGCGTACCCTGTATCTACTATGGGGATGAAGTGGGCATGGAAGGATATGATGACCCGTTCTGCCGCCGCACCTATCCATGGGGAAATGAGGACACCTCACTGCTTGTGACGGTACGTGCATTGGCCAAGCTGCGCCGCGCCTGTCCTGTACTGGCGGACAGTGCTTACAACACGTTGGCAGCGAAAGACGGATTATTTGTCTTCCGGCGCGGCGTCGGAGAGGATCAACTGATCTGCGCCGTTAACCGTTCTGATACAGCCGCCGCGTTCACTCCGCCGCAAGACGGCTCTGCATTCAAACTTCTGGCGGGTAATGAAGATTCGTTTTGGGATATCCCCGCCCAAAGCTTTAAGTTGTTTGGTTCGGGCCAATGGATTAAAAAAACGGAACCGTTTCCCACAAAATCGAAATAACAAAACGCCGGGCAAATGCCCGGCGTTTTGTTATTTCAGACAAGCTGCTCATGTTTTTAGGTGAACACCGCCCTGAAGCATCCTCGTCAAAAAGTGTAGCACCGGTTTCCATAAATGCGGATAGGCCCGTAAAATCCACATGCGCGCCTGCTCTGCCGTTTCGATGGGAATCTGCCGTCCGTTCATATATAAGATCTTTTTGCCGTCATCCCCGACTACAAACGCGAGATGTCCGCTGGCAGAACCGCCCACTGCAATATCAGATGCAAGCGCCGCGCCGCCTACCGCACATTTTCCCACAGCCAACCCTCCAAAAGCCAAGACGCCGACCGCCACGCCGCCAAAGGCAACAATGCCAACTGCCGCTCCCCCCGATGCCAACAAACCTGCGGCTATCCCGGCAAATGCCAACACCCCCAATGCAAACGCGCCAAGGGACAGCCCTCCAATAGCAAGCACACCCAGGGAAACCACCCCGATGGAGATTCCCCCTACCGCAACAATGCCTTTAGCAACATATGGCCGCCCCCAGCCGAGGTTTACGTGCAACAACGGGATACCAAACAGGGTCTGTTTGCTCTTGTATTCATAATGGTAAGCCGGCAGACCGAGCATATATGGCGCTTGAGAAAATGCAGCTTGACCGCTGTCCGCCTCCCCCTTTACCAAGTCGTCCAGACTTACGCCAAACAGCTTGCTCAGGATAATCAGTTTTTCCATATCCGGCTGCGACTGTCCCGCTTCCCATTTAGACACCGCCTGTCTTGATACGGCGCACGCCTCCGCCAGCTTTTCCTGCGACAGCCCCGCCTTTTTTCGCAGGACCTGTAATCGCTCATTGAACTCCATTTGCCTCACCTCGCGTCTATCATACAGGAAAAACGCGGATATGGCTACCACACAGCGCTATCAATTTGTCAACCTGAGGTTGCATTGTCCAACTTCATACCAAAAACAACGCACTCATAGATCACGTGTGCGAAAAATTATACACGCCGCTGTCAGCAGTCCGACTGTCAGCGCACAGGCCCACAAAACAGGCGCCAGCAATCTTTCTGGTGCAAGGCCGTTGAGCAGCTCCAGACCGCGGGAGACAAGCGCCGACGGCGCATCGTCTTTCAATATCGGAAATGCTGCGCAAGCGAGCAGCATCCCCCAAAGAACCACCGAGCCGACAGCCGCCAGCAGATAGCTGGGCGAAACCGCACTGCAAAACACCGCTGCGGCGAGCGTCAGCACGCCAAAAAACCACAGGCAGAACAGTGCGGCAACCACATGCGAGAGCCGTCCGTTGGGAAAGAGCAGCACCGTATAAACTGCACAAAGCCCGGCTGCCACCGCATACGAAACACTCCAGACCAGCACGGCACAGGTAAATTTCGAAAGGATGAACGCCGTGCGGGACAAACCGCGCGTAAGCATCAAGCGCACGGTGCCCTTCGAGGTCTCGATTGCCACACAACCGGAAGCAATCAATAACACAACCAAAAAGCCAATCTGTCCGACGTTTTTGAAAAACTGCGCATAGGCATCCGCAGCCGTGGGCGCAGGAATGGAAATGGGTACGGTGACTGCTAATTTCAGCAAATCCGGCGTCAGTTTCGCCATCAGCGGGCTAGATATGCCAAAAAACAGCAGCACCAAAAAGATTGCGATGCCTTTGAATGTCCGCACCTGTTCGACACATTCCTTAACAGTAAACAACCAGAACCTACGCATCCCGCATCACCTCCATTAACCGTTCCTCCAACGCGGAACGAATGGGCGCGAAGTGAAGCAACGGAATGCCTAATTTCGCCAAGAGCGGGCAGATACGCGCATAGAGCGCGTCCGCGTCGATGCAGTGAATGAAAAGCGCACCGTCATTCTCCACTGTGACCGATCGCACCATACCAAGCGCACGCAAATGCTCGGCAAGCAACGGAGCTTTTTCCGGCATGGCAGTTGCCAGTGTGAACGAATGCCCCGCATACTGTTTCTCCAATTCCGCCAACCCGCCGGTAAGCGCCATTCGTCCGCCCTGCAGGATGCCCACGGTATCACAGACGCGCTGCACGTCGGCAAGTACGTGGGTGGAAAACAGCACTGCCACCTGCCCTTTTAACGCCATAATCAATTGCAGCACATCTTCGCGCCCTACCGGGTCGAGTGCCGAAGTCGGTTCATCCAAAATGAGCAATTGCGGATGGTGCAGCATTGCCTGTGCGATGCCAAGACGTTGCTTCATCCCGCGTGAAAACCCTGCGATACGCCTCCGCACATCCCCAAGCCCCACCTGTGTGAGCATCTCCTGCGCACGATTTGCCGCTGTTTTCGTTCTCATCCCCGAAAGCTGTCCGCAAAGTGTCAGATAAGCAAGCGGCCGCATCGTACCATAAAATGCGGGGACATCCGGCAGATACCCGATATGCCGCACCGGTGAGCCAAACCGCACCCGTTCACCGCAGACCAGAATTTCCCCGGCGGTCGTGCGCGCCAAACCCACCATCATACGGATAGATGTCGTTTTTCCCGCACCGTTGCGCCCCAAAAAGCCGAAAATGCTGCCCGGCTCGACCGACATGTCCAATCCGTCTACAGCCTTGAACCGGCCGTATATTTTTTGTACACCGCGCAGTTCCAACAGCGCCATATCACGCGTCCTCCCTGCCAAACACCAAATACAGGATTGGCCCGACGATCTCTCCCAGCACAATAATGACCGCCCAGACCGGCACGTTCAACGTGCGCGTTTTCCGATGCCGAATCAGATGAATCAGTGCGGTCAGCATCAGTACCAACTGCACCGCCGCCAGCGGCAGGATAAACGGCCAATATACTTTTAGCATTCCCATTATAAAGCACCCCTTTCTTTCTACTCTTGATACGATGCCGGGCGCAGAAAAGTTCCCTGTCCAGATGGAAATACACAAAAAAATGCACGGGTGACAAAGCACCCGTGCGATCAAAAACGGCATTCTTCAGTGACGGCGCTTGCCTCGCCGGACAACCACGAAATAATAGACAATGGAGGGCAACGGGAAAGACAGCAGCCCCCACAAGCCCCAGAGCCATGGAAAGACGCCCCGTTTCTGCGCATTGCGAAACAACAGGATACCCTGTGGAATGCAGACGACGAACGCGGCGGCTACAATTATCCATTGCACCGGTGTGACATGTGCAAAATCCCAGTTGACATGTGGGGTAAAGATTTGCCAAACCTTCATATCCGCCCCGCCTTTTCCCGCTTGCGATTTTTCCACCCAACGCATAGAACGGCAACAAGAAATACCATCTGTAGGATACCGAACGCCGCCGTATTGTGCAGCAACAGAAAAAGCGCCCCAGCCGTCACGAACACCGAGAGCAGGACGAACGCCATCAATTCGAGCCGCTGCCGTTTGGCACGTTTCACCTGTGAGGCACGCACCAGCGGGAGCAAAGATGGCGTCTGCGGCAATGTGTTGTCCAGTTTATGCAGACTTTTACGCAAACGGTTTTCCAAATCACTCGGCATGGTCGTCCAACTCCTTTCGCAGCTTCGTCAGCGCGCGCGCCATTCGAGACTTAACTGTTCCAACCGGCACATGCAGTATCTGCGCGATTTCATCATAGGCATATCCCTGCCCATAATACAGCGCCACCGGCGCACGCAATTTGGGACTGAGATGTCCGACCGCCGCCAAGACTGCATCCTTTTCAGCCAACTCGGCGGCAAAGTCGCCAAGCTCTCCGTCCGCATCCTCCAGTGACACCGCCGGTTTTCGTTTTCGCCTGCGGCAGTCATCCAGCCAAAGGTTCTTAGCAATGGCAATCAGCCAAGTAGAAAGCAATGCACGGTCAGGGTCGTAAGCGGTAAAATGGTCGATGGCCCGTATCATGCACTCCTGCGAGAGATCAGCCGCCCATGTGCTGTCCAGCGTCAGCTTGCACAAAAAGCGGTAGACCGCCGCGTATTGATCTTCCAACAGCGTTGCCAGTGCAAACGCGTTCCCCTCCTGCGCGGCGCGTATCTGCTCTCGCTCGCTGTCCATGCCATCCCTCCCGCAATCCTTTTTGAGCAATATATCACACAACTGACCTGTCAATCATTTTAACGTCACACCTATGTTACGAACGTGCATCTTGTTCGGTTCCCTTTTTCAGCAAACTTTTTTAACGTGCCAATACCTCGACACGGCCGACACCGGACAACATTTCCGTCATGGCCTGCCCCAACCGGCAAATTCCTTCTTGGATCGCCGCCTCGTCGGAATTGGTATAGTTCAGCCGTAAGGTGTTGACATCCGACCGGTCCACATAGAATGGTGCGCCGGGTACAAATGCCACCCGCATGGCTGACGCCCTCTGGAACAAGTCGATGGAGGACATCCCCTCCGGCAAGGTCGCCCACATGAACATACCGCCCTGTGGTCGGGTACAATGGACATCCGGCGGGAAATACCGCGCAATCGCATCTGCCATGCAGTCGCTGCGCATTTTATACATCTGCCGGATCTTCTCAATGTGCTTATCCAAATCGTTATCTGCCAGATAACGCGCCACCACCCGCTGGGCAAATGCATTGGTATGCAGGTCGGATGCCTGCTTGGCAACAATCAGTTTTTCCATAATTTCCGGCTTAGCGCAGATCCAGCCAAGACGCATGGCAGGCGCGACAATCTTAGAGAACGATCCGAGCAAAATGCTCTGCCCGCCCAGAAACGTGCGCATAGACGGCGCTTCTTCACCTGCAAAACGCAGTTCCCCATAGGGGTCATCCTCAATAAAAATCGTATCGTGCTGTTTCAAAACCGCCGCGGCCCGTTCTCTGTTTGCACGCGAATAAGACAGCCCTGATGGATTCTGAAAGTTTGGCACGGCATAGAACAGCTTGGGCGCGTGCGTTTCCAGCACAGCCTGCAAGGCGTCCACGGCAACGCCGTCTTGACGCAGCGGCACAGTGTGAAAATGTGGACTGAACAGAGAAAATGCCTGAATTGCGCCCAAATAGCCCGGTGCTTCAAGCAGCACCCCGTCCCCTTCATCCAAAAACACCTTTCCAATTAGATCAAGCCCCTGCTGTGAACCGTTGGTGATGAGTATCTCCTCCGGCGTGACCCGCAAGCCAAACCGTTTGGCATACCGTGCGCAGATAAACTCCCGCAACGGTAAAAAACCCTCGGTGGTGCTGTATTGCAAAGCGTTTGCGCCGTCCTCCTCCAGCACGGCCTGTGCCGCCCGGTCAATGGCCTCTACCGGAAAAGATGCGGGGCTGGGCAACCCGCCTGCAAACGAAATGACCGAAGGGTCTTCCGTCACTTTAAGAATCTCGCGAATAAAGGACTTTTTCACATGCCCCATACGTTCTGCAAACACCGTTTCCATGCTGGTCTTTCCTTTCTATTCTGTGCCTTGACGGCAAATAAAAAAGCCCCCGTCCTATTCTAAATAGGACGAAAGCTACACCTTTCGCGATACCACCTATGTTCGCACGCCAAACACGCACGCACTCCGCCCGCACGGGCACAAACAGCCGATGCGGTGTTCCCTGTAACGGTGGACTTCCGTTGGAGCCTACTTGCGCACTGCGCGTTCGATCCACAGCTCCGGGGCTACTTTCCACGCACCGCCGCAGGGATTTCCACCATCCATCCCCTCTCTGCGCCGACAATCACGTGTACTCTTCCCTTTCAAAGCCTTTTTCCATATGAATGCCTATATTGTACGGCCTGCCCATCTGTTTGTCAATAAGAATTTGGTTTCAAAACTGTCATATGCCGCTTTCTTTTTAAAGCTTCTTTTTCTCTGCACCCGGCTTGGACATCCTGTCTCCAATCAGCCGCAGATTATTTTGCAGGCGGCTGTTCTGCGGCGCAAACGCCAACGCCTTTTTGGCATGTTCCGCCGCGCGTGCGAACATACCCAACCGATAGCAGGCAATGACACAGAGGTCGTCCGGCGTTTCATCCCATGAATACCCCATATTCACATAATTCTGCGACCGCCCTGAAATTTGCAGTGCTTCTTCGGTGAGAAAAAACACCTTGTGCCAGTCTTCCAACGCATAAGCCATCTGTGCGCATTCGACATAGGCGTCACGCATCCACGGCGCTTCACCCATGGCTCGATAATACCATTGATAGGCTTCGCTATGCGCGCCAAGCTGCCAGTGGGCCTTGGCAATCCAACGCATCGCAGCGGCGCGTTCCTCCGCCCATGTGGATGATGGCAGCTCCAAATACGCCTTGAGCGTAGAAATGCAGGCGTCCCACCGCCCGGCATACAAGTATTCCCTCCCCAGATAATACCGCATCCGCTCGCTCTGCGGGTCCTCCCGCACTGCCGTTTCCAGCAAAGTAAGATAGCTGCCGCGCGACTTTGCCGGGTCCGGATGATGGTCAAGTACCACTCCGTCAAGAAAAACCTTCCGTTCCGGCTCTGGGCGTGTCCATTCAATATATTCATGCACCGGGTACCGCCAGCGATATCCGTTCCGGGCATGGATCTTGGCATATACGAACTGCATATCGGGGCTGCCGTCCGACTTCAGGCTCCAGTTATACAGGTAACGCCCGTTGCTTGTATCCGACCGCCACGCCTGCTCCAATTTTTCGCGCCAACCCGGACGAAACACCTCATCCAGATCGGTACACACACAAATGTCCACATCGTTGGGTACATGCGTCAGCGAGCGGTTGCGCGCTTCGTCAAATCGCCATGGCTGAATTGTTTCCGAAAACACCTGTGCGCCGCGTGCACGCAATTTTTCTATCGTATGGTCGTCGGAACCGGTATCGGTCACCACGACGAGGTCGGCCTCCCCCATAGAATCCATCCACCGATCCACAAACGCTTCCTCATTTTTACAAATGGCATAAACCGCCACGTTCCACCGCATACAATCACCCTTGCCCCACATTTTTGGCGTGGATACACTTTAGATTTTCCCGCAGGCGCGTATCTGCCGGCCGAATAGCAAGCGCCGCCGCGGCATCGTTCTCGGCTTGCGCATACAGCCCCAACTGCCAGTCCGCAATCGCACGGAAATCATAAAGCGCATAGCCCCAAGCGTCCGGTTCTACCAGATAGCTTCCGGACGACTGTTGGATTGACAACCCCTCGCAGGTCATTCCATACAGCAACGGCCAATTCTGCCAGCGGTATGCTATTTTTGCTGCTTCCCAATACGGTTCACGCGCCTGGGGGCATTCCGCAATCGCGCGGTAAAGCCAGCTTCGTGTACTCCATGCATCTCCTTCTGCCAGAAAGCACCGTGCCAGAAAACGCATGGAAGCACAGCGCTCCTCATCCCATCGGGCAGTCGGCAATTGCAGATGCTGCCGCAACGTGCGGATGGCGTCGTCATACCGTTCATGAAAAACATATTCCCGCCCCAGCCAGAAAGCAGTGCTGCTGTCCTGTGGATTTTCTTTTGCCGAACACTCCAGCAGCGGCAGATATTGCCCGCGCGATTTGGCCGGGTCAGGGTAATGACTAAGCACCACCCCCTCCGCCCAGACGGCTTTCTGTTCCGCTGTGCCGCTGTATTCCAGCACCTCATGCACCGGATGAACCCAGCGGTAACCCTGGCGGGTGTGGATTTTCTCATACACAAACTGCACAGCCGCCGTTTTGTCAGGATTCATTTTCCAGTTATAAAGATAACGTGCCAGTTTCGTATCCGGCATCCAGGCATGTTCCAGCCGTTCCCGCCAGCCAACGCTGAATACCTCATCCAGATCGGTGCAGACGCAGATATCCGTATCCATCGGCACACGCGCAAGCGAACGGTTACGTGCCTCGTCGAACCGCCACGGATGTACCTCTTCAACAAATACCTCTGCGCCGCGCATGCGCAGTTTTTCCACCGTAAGGTCGGTAGAGCCTGTATCCACTACCACCACACGGTCAGCTTCTTTCATCGAATTCATCCAGCGATCCACAAAGCCTTCTTCATTTTTGCAAATAGCATATACGCAAACTCGATACGGCATCGTCCCATCTCCTGTTCCGCTATCCGTTTAGAACGCAGTGTCCCTCTACACAAACTATTCAAAATCAGGGAGTGGGTGCAAAAACCGTTTAATGCTACGGTCTCAAGCGGTTGGATATTCCTGCGTGATTTGGCTGATTTCATGCAAATACGTTCATGGATTTTTGCTTAAGTGTAGCGTATTTATGCAATCTCCTTAAAATTTGAGACATTTTGAATGATTTTTTAGCGATTTGAATTGACAATGACCGTTTGATATTGTATGATAGTCGTGTAATAAATGCATTATATTATATGCGGTAAGAAGTGTACAAAACATTGTGGGGAGGTTGCAGTTAAGATGAAAATCAACGAATTACTCAGCGAAACTGGCATTGAGCTCAACGCCACTGTCGGTTCCAAAGAGGAGGCCATTGACAAACTGATTGGGTTGTTGAATGACGAAGGATGCATCTCAGACAAAGACGCATTCAAGAAGGGTATTCTCACAAGGGAATCACATAGCTCCACCGGTATCGGCGGCGGCATTGCGATTCCTCACGCAAAAGTAGACGCGGTGAAAAAAGCTGGTCTTGCCGCCATGACTGTTCCAGCCGGCGTAGATTATCAGGCAATGGACAAAAAACCGTCCGACCTGTTTTTCATGATTGCCGCACCAGCTTCCGGCAGCGACATCCATTTGCAGGCATTGCAGCGGCTTGCAGTCATCTTGATGGATCCGTCGTTCAAAAAAAGCCTGCTCGAAGCCAAAAACAAACAAGAATTCCTCTCGCTGATTGCGCAGAAGGAAGCCGAAAAATATCCCGAGAAACCGGAAGAAGCCGCCAAAACGGAAAAACCGGCCGAGACTTCCGTCAGCAAAGCCAAATATCGTGTATTGGCAGTCACCGCCTGTCCAACCGGCATTGCCCACACGTTCATGGCTGCTGAAAATCTGGAACTCAAAGGCAAAAAAATGGGCATCCCGGTCAAGGCCGAGACCAATGGCGCGGACGGCGCGAAAAATGTGCTGACCGACGAAGAGATTGAAGCTTGCGACGGCATCATCGTCGCGGCGGATAAAAACGTGGAGATGGCACGGTTCGACGGCAAACCCGTCGTGATTGCAAGCGTCTCCGCCGGCATCAACAAAGCAGAAGAGCTAATCCAACAGGTGGTGGATGGCAAAGCGCCCATCTACCACCACGCAGGCGGGAAAGCAAGCAGCTCCGCAAGTACAGGTAAGGAAAGCTTTGGACGCCAAATCTATAAAAACTTAATGAACGGCGTTTCCCACATGCTGCCGTTCGTCGTCGGCGGTGGCATACTCATTGCAATCGCGTTTTTGATCGATTCCGCCAGCGGCGTGCACGGTGGTCCGAGTTTCGGTTCCACCACCCCGCTCGCCGCGTTCTTCAAAGGGATTGGCGGTTTCTCCTTCAATATGATGCTGCCGGTTCTTGCCGGTTTCATCGCTATGAGTATTGCCGACCGGCCCGGCCTCGCCGTTGGTTTTGTCGGCGGCTTGGTCGCTCAGTATGGCGCCACCTTTGCCAATCCGCTGGGCACAACAGCCGCTGCGGACATCGTATCCAAAACGCATACCGTCAGCGCCGGATTCCTTGGTGCATTACTTGCCGGTTTCATTGCCGGTTATATGGTGCTGCTGCTGAAAAAAGCGTTCAGCAGATTCCCCAAAGCGCTTGAAGGCATCAAACCCGTTCTCCTCTATCCGCTGGTTGGTATTTTTGTAATCGGCGTGATTATGGCCGCGATCGACCCGTTGATGGGCCTCATCAACGTTGGCATCGGAGATTTCTTGACCTTCCTCAACGGCACGCGCGCCTCCGCTCTGGTCGGCATCATCATTGGCGGTATGCAGGCAACAGATATGGGCGGCCCCATCAACAAGGCAGCTTATCTCTTCTCTACCGGTTTGCTCGCCAACGCTTCGCTGCCCGGCACCTCCGCAGCCACAGCAAGTATGAGCTATCGCATTATGGCTTCCTGCATGGCAGGCGGCATGGTGCCCCCGTTGGCCATCGCCCTTTGCACCACGCTTTTCAAAACCCGTTTCACACCCAAAGAACGGCAGTCCGGTTTGGTCAACTATATTCTGGGCCTTTCGTTCATCACTGAAGGCGCCATCCCGTTTGCGGCGGCAGATCCGCTGCGTGTCATTCCTTCCGTAATGGCCGGTTCCGCCGTTGCCGGCGGCCTGTCCATGTTCCTTGGCTGCCAACTGCACGCTCCGCATGGTGGTATCTTCGTGTTGCCGACCATCAGCAATCCGCTTGGTTACTTCATTGCGCTGGCAGTCGGCATGGTCGTGGGCTGTATTATCCTTTCTATTCTGAAAAAACCGCTTCCGAAAGAAGTCTATGATGCGGAACTGACAGAAGGGGGCAGCGACCTGTTTTGAAGCAAAAATGTGCTGAAGAGGCAATTAAATATGTTCGGGATCATACGGTCATAGGCTTGGGCGGCGGAAGCACAGTCTCTATTCTGGTCGGCCTGATTGCCAAAGCGGGGCTTTCGGTTCAGGTTGTCTCGCCTTCCACCCGCACTGCCGCGCTCTGTGTGGAGAACGGACTGCCGGTCGTACCCACCTGGATGGTAGACAGCCTGTCGGTTGCATTCGACGGCTGCGATGAAGTGGATGCGGATCTGAACGCCTTGAAGAGCGGCGGCGGCATCCACACCAACGAAAAAATCATCGCTTCCATGGCTGAAAACTACATGTTGCTGGTGGATGAAACAAAAGTATTTGAGACTTTGCCATTCACCCATCCGGTCGTGTTGGAAATCATCCCGGAAAGCAAAAGCTACGTGGAAAAACACGTGAAAGCGCTGGGGGGCGAACCGGTCTTCCGCACCAGCGGTGCAAAGGATGGGTTCACAGTCAGTGACCATGGCAACTATTTGTTGGATATCACGATTGCGCCGCCGGCAGACCTTGCCGCATTCCATGAAACCTTGATTCACATTCCAGGCGTGGTGGACACTTCCCTTTTCTATCATATTGCATCCTCGGCCTTAATAGCCGGAACCGACGGCGTCCGTCTTTTGACACGCAAATAAAACACTTCCAAACAGCTTCCTTCATCAAGGAGGCTGTTTGTTGATTGTTCCTATTCGTCTTTGCACGCGGCGCTAACGTCGGCGCGCAACATCTACACATCGCACATAAGGAGGATTTATTCATGGCTTACAATTGGGGACTGATTGGCACAGGTGTCATCGCCAAAGAAATGGCCGCGGCGTTAAAAGCAGTCAATGGTGAAATTTACGGCGTTTGCAGCGGCAGTATTGAGGCCGCACAGAAATTTGCGGCGGAATACGGTGTATCACATGTTTTTGACAGTGCAGATGCACTGCTTGCCGACCCGCATGTGAATATCGCCTACATTGCCACACCACACAACCTGCATTATGAAATGCTCTGCAAAACCGTAAACGCCGGCAAACATGTGTTTTGTGAAAAGGCCATCACGGTCAATGAGAAACAATTGGAGGAAGTTGTCGCGCTGGCCCAAAAGAAAAATGTGGTCGTTATGGAGGGCATGACGCTCTATCATATGCCGGTCTACAAAAAGCTGCGGGAAATCGTCGCTTCCGGCGCTATCGGCAAGGTCAAAATGGTGCAGGTCAACTTTGGCAGCTGCAAGGAATACGATGTGAAAAACCGGTTCTTCAGCAAAGAGTTGGCGGGCGGCGCGTTGCTGGATATTGGTGTTTATGCCGTTTCGTTCGCGCGGTATTTTCTGGAGAAAAAACCAAACGTGGTCCTCACCACCCCGCAGTATTTTGAAACCGGTGTGGACGAACAGTCCGGCATCATCATGAAAAACGATTGCGGTCAGATGGTGGTAACCGCATTGACTATGCGCGCCAAACAACCCAAGCGCGGTGTGGTCGCGGGCGAAAAAGGCTTCATCGAAGTGAGCAACTACCCGCGTGCGGACAAAGCGACAGTTACCTATACGGCAGACGGGCATACCGAAGAAATTGCAATAGGGGAAACCTCCAAGGCCCTGCAATATGAAGTAGCAGACATGCAGGACGCCATAGCCAACCGTACAGGAGACGAGGCACTGGGCTGGACGCGCGATGTAACCAGCCTGCTGGCAATAATCCGCAACCAATGGGGCATGGTATACCCATTTGAATAACGAAACAGCCGGCATTGCAGACCGTGTGGTTTCTTTCACTGCATTTTCCAATGCATAAAATCATGTATCGACAGGCTCTGCCTTTATGCAATAAACGCTGCGCCGAATCTGATACAATGCAGCGCTGATCCTGATGGAAGAATAGGTCTCCCGGTATTGCGCCGCGGAGGCCTATTTCCGTATCTGCAAAGTTTCTTTGCAACCGCAAACACCGCAATGCCGTGCTGCGCTTACCTTTTCTGCTCCTTTTAATGATGAAGTTATCTTGGAAAGGAGCAAACATGCTTGTCATGCCTATTTTTATGGCATATAATGTACAGAGATACATGGTTTCGCTTTGATTTTAACCAAAACATACATTTTATTCCATTTCAGTAAACCTGTGCATCAATCAATGTGGACAACCTGTAATAGATTGTAAAAATCACCATCGGCAATGTGATGACGGAGGGCAAGAATGGATCAGCATATTTTCAAAGTCAAAAAATCAAAACTGGATGGCACGGAACAGGTGTTCGATCATGCATCATGCCTGGGAACCAACAGGCTTCCAGCGTGTGTGGATCTCCGTCCGTTTTGTCCGCCAGTAACCAACCAAGGCACGGCAGGCACCAGCACTGCACATGCGTCCGTGGCGGCTCGCACAATGCTGGCCAAGAGCGCCTCTTTGGTTTTTTCTGCCGCCATGCAGCATTACAATGAACGGGGCATTGCGTGCAATACAGGTGCAAATCCAGAAATCAGTGGAAAAGATATCGTCAGCGCGCTTGTGAAATACGGTGTGTGCCCGCAATCGGATATGCCCCATGTAGTCGGAAATGATGCCCCGCCCGCACAGGCTTATGCCAGCGGGTTGCGGTATCGCATCAGTGGGGGCGCGATTGTAAATGGATTGACAGGCATAAAAACCGCATTGTTCATCAAAGAGCAGCCCGTTTTGCTTGGGATTACCGTCTATGAAAGCTTTGAAAACACCAGTACGGCACAATCGGGCATCGTACAGATGCCTGGATTGGGTGAACAGGAGCTTGGCGGGCATGAAGTACTAATTGTTGGATGGACGGATATCGTAGGTGGCAGAATCATCCCGATTGATGGCTGGAGCACCACCAGAGAAGGCTGTGACCTGCTGGATTTGCTCTTTTGCCAAAATGGTTATACCGGATACTTCATTGTCCGCAACAGTTGGGGAAGCGATTGGGGAATCAATGGTTATTTCCTGCTTCCATATGAATACGTTGTCAAATATGGATTTGAGCAATGGCTCCTCTGCGCTGTGGAAAGGCCTCCTGTGAGCGCCCAGCCAATCGTCTGTGAACGGGTAGCGGTTGTTCAAGTCTGATTATTGTTGCGCGAAAATGCCAGTTGTCCGAGCAAAAAGCCCCACGACCAGATTACAGGCCGTGGGGCTTAATGGATTGCGGTCAACCAGCAGCCATCATCTAATGTATTATGACAGTCTGCTTTTAAAATCATCATAACCGAATTGGTGCAAAATGTTACAACTGCCGTCTTTGCCGCGCAAAACGATGGCTGGCAGCTGCATCCCGTTGAATGTATTGTTTTTTACCATGGAGTAAATTGCCATATCCTCGAACACCAGCCTGTCACCGGGGACAAGCGGTCGATCGAAGGAATACGCACCAATCATATCGCCCGCAAGGCAGGTTGGGCCGCCCAAGCGATAGGTATACTGTTTTTCGTCTGGCACACCCGCATCCAGTATTGATGGACGATAAGGCATTTCCAGTACATCAGGCATGTGGCAGGCGGCGGAGGTATCCAGAATAGCAATGTCCACACCGTTGTGAAGTGTATCAAGAACAGTCGTGACCAAAAAACCGGCGTTGAGCGCAACAGCCTCTCCCGGCTCTAAATAAACCTGCACATCATACTTTTCCTGCACGCGGCGGATACATGCTTCAAGCGCGACAATGTCATAACCGGGTTTGGTGATATGATGCCCACCACCAAAATTCAGCCATTCCATCTGCCGCAGCCACGGGCCAAACTGATTCTCTACCGCTTCCACCGTCTGTATCAATGCATCCGCATCCTGCTCACACAACGTATGAAAATGGAGGCCGGACACCCCCTCCAACCCCGCAGAGTCAAAGTTTTCACGAGTAACGCCCAGGCGTGAGCCGGGTGCGCAAGGGTCATAGATTGCATGCCCCTGCTGTGTGGAAAACGCAGGGTTGACGCGCAGCCCGACGCTCTTTCCGGCACACAGAGCCCGCTCCTTGAACTTCTCGAGCTGCGCAAAGGAATTGAAAATGATGTGATCGCACAGAGCCGTGATTTCATCAAATTCTTCCGCACGATAACCCGGTGAGAAGATGTGGTTTTCTTTATCCATCTCTTCTCGACCAAGCTTTGCCTCATATAAACCGCTCGCCGCCGTGCCGCTAAGGTATTGACCAATAAGCGGATACATCGCATACATGGAAAACGCCTTCTGAGCCAGCAAGATGCGGCATCCGGTACGGTCCATGATACCGCGGAGAATCTTCAAATTTTTTTCAAGGAGGGCCTCATCCACAACGTAGCAAGGAGTTGGGAGCTGTTCCATCGTCATGTTAGTCTACCAGATCGGGATGCTGGCTTTCCTGCCATGGCAAACCCCATTGTCCAAGCGCATCCATAAACGGATCGGGGTCAAATTCTTCAATGTTGTGGACACCCGGTTTCTTCCACTTGCCTGTCATAAGCATCATGGCGCCAATCATCGCAGGCACGCCGGTGGTGTAGGCAACGGCTTGCAAGCCGGTTTCCTGATAACATTTTTGGTGATCGCAAATATTGTAGATGTAAGTTGTTTTTTCCTGCCCATCCTTCATACCGCGGAAGATGCAGCCTATGTTGGTTTTGCCCTTGGTACGCGGGCCAAGAGACGCCGGATCCGGCAGCAAGGCTTTCAAGAACTGAAGCGGAACGATCTGCATCCCCTCATAATCAATCGGCTTGATCGACGTCATCCCTACGTTTTGTAGGCAGCGAAGGTGCGTAAGATAACTTTCACCAAACGTCATGAAAAAGCGAATGCGTTTGATACCAGGGATGTTCAGCGCGAGGGATTCAATTTCCTCATGGTGAAGCAAGTACATCTTTTTTTCACCAATCTCGGGGAAATCATAGGTGCGCTCAATTTCCATCGGCTTGGTTTCAACCCATTTTCCATCTTCCCAATAACTGCCGTTTGCCGATACTTCGCGTATATTGATCTCGGGGTTAAAATTCGTCGCAAACGGATACCCGTGGTCGCCCGCGTTGCAGTCGAGAATATCAATATAATGAATCTCATCAAAAGAATGCTTGAGCGCATATGCCGAAAACACACCGGTTACGCCCGGATCAAAACCACTGCCGAGCAGTGCCGTGATACCCGCCTGCTCAAAGCGGGCGCGGTACGCCCACTGCCACTTATACTCAAATTTTGCGGTATCCTCCGGTTCATAGTTCGCAGTATCCACATAGTTTGTCTTTGTAGCCAGACAGGCATCCATGATGGCAAGATCCTGATAAGGCAGGGCCAGGTTCAGCACAACATCCGGTTTTTCCTGATTGATGAGTGCAATCAAAGCATTAACATCGTTTGCATCCACCTGTGCAGTCGTAATTTTTGTCTTGCCGCCGGAAAACTTGCTTTTCACTTCGTCACACTTCGATTTGGTGCGGCTTGCAATACAAATCTCCTCAAACACAGCGCTGTTTTGGCAGCATTTCTGGATGGCGACTTTGGCCACTCCCCCGCAACCGATGATTAACACTTTCCCCATATCATATCTCC
>NZ_JBDNLG010000033.1:0-26407 GCF_047718355.1 Ethanoligenens sp. | reverse complement strand
GGCATCGTGCTCATTGCGGGCGGCGTAGGCATCACTCCCATGCTGAGCATCCTGCGCTACTACGCACAGGCGGACAGAGCGCAAAAAATCATCCTGCTTTGGGGCGTTTCCCGGCAGGAGGAGCTGATTTGCCAAGGCGAGCTGCGGGCGATGCAAAGCGAAATGAAGCAGTTCACGTTCCTGCCGGTCGTCAACGCGCCCGACTTTTCCGGGGAAAAAGGCTATATCACGCAAGAAAAAATCGAACGCGTCCTGCACGATCAAGGCGCCGATAGGCAGAAGCAGCACTATTTCTTCTGCGGCCCTGCGCCCATGTGGGCCGGCATCCAAAAAAGCCTGCGCGCCATGGGCGTGCCAAAGCGGATGATCCATGCGGAACACTTTTCTCTGTAAGCTGTCCATCTGATGTTGAAACGAGGAATCTATGTGAAAAAATTTGCGTTATTTCCGCCGGCTGTCGCGCTGGTGTCCATGGCCGTTTTTGCCGGATGCGCCGCGAACAGCCCCGCGGTGTCCTCGGGCACGACAGGCGCGGTTTCTGTTTCCAGCTCCTCCTCCACCGCTTCCACCTCTTCGTCCACCCAAAAAGTGTTCACACTCAGCGAGCTGAAGCAGCATAACGGCAAAAACGGGAGCCCCGCCTATATCGCCGTAAGCGGCGTCGTGTACGACGTGACGAACGTAAAAGACTGGAGCGGCGGCTCGCACCACGGCTACTCGGCCGGGCAGGATCTCACGCAGGCCATCAAGCAAGCCCCCCATGGCACGTCCGTTCTGAAAGGCCTCCCTGTAGTGGGCAGGCTGCAGTAACGGGTAAAATGCACGCTTCCTCATTTATACTGTAATCGTGCCCTGCGATCGGGGCATGGAAACAAAGGAGACTATTATGATGTATTTTGGAAGAGGTTTCGGCGGAGGATACTTTGGATACGGCAGTCCGTTTTTGGGCATCGGCGGCGTTCTCATGTGCGCCGTATGCATGGCTCTGGTCGCTCTGGCAATCGTCTTTGTTGTGCGCGCGTTCAAAAAATCGGGGCGTCTGCATGCGTCCTCCGGGGCAATGGAAGCGCTGCGTCTGCGGTATGCAAAGGGCGAAATCAGCGAGGAGGACTATCTGCAGATCAAAAAGGCGCTGGAACAATGACGCTATGCGGGTACGCGAAGCACATGGCAATATATCCGGACATATATTGGGGTGTGAAAGTGAGGAGATAAGGATGGATTATTCAAATCCATATTTTCCGTCTTATAACGCCCCCATCGTCCCGGTCGCGCTGCCGTATTCCGCCCCGGTGCAGAACCAGCCGTTCGACACGATGTTCGTCTATCCGCAAAACGTACCGAATGCGCTTGCGCTGATCGCGCAGGCTGTGGCGGGCGAGGCGGAGGACACGCAGTTTTACACCTGGCTGCTCCAAAACGCGCCCTCGGATGAGGACCGGCAGATTATCACCGGCATCCGCAATGACGAGATGCACCACAACGGCTGGTTCCGCCAGCTGTATCTGGAGCTGACGGGCAGGCCGGTACCAGCCGTGCAGGGAGAAACCTTTACGCCGCCTGCCTCATACTGCGACGGGCTTCGCCAGGCCATCATGGGTGAACAGGACGCGGTGCGCCGCTATCGGCAGATCCTGTTTGCACTGCAAAACCGGGTACATATCAATGTAGTGACCAACATCATCACCGACGAGCTCCGCCACGCGATCCTGTATAACTATCTTTACGCCAAAAACAACTGCACAGCCTGAACGCCGCAGTCTTGACAGGACGCGGAAGCGCATGTTAAACTGAACGCATCTCTTTGCACTGCATATTCCATCTACAGTACAAACTGATCAGGCGGCGCGGACTCACGGTTCGGCCAGCCGGGCCGTGACGGCAACGGGTCGATTCATCGCACCTGTGGGACAGTATGATGTCCCACAGGTGCTTTTTGTATCTATATGGGCATCGGTAGAACATGCAATGCCATAGAGCATCTTACTTTTGAGCGGGCGTATGGGCGCCATACCCCAACAAGGAGGTAACTTTCTATGACAAACCATGGCACACCCACACCCTTGGCTGGCCTTACCACCGCGCAGGCACGGGAACGGCAGAAAAAATGCGGCAAAAATGAACTGATCCCTGCAAAAAAAGAAAGCCTGCTCCATGAAATCGTAAAAGCGCTCTCCGAACCGATGTTTGTGCTGTTGCTGGCCGCAGCCGCCATCTATTTTATCCTGGGTGAGCACCGTGACGGCATGATCATGCTGGTTTTCGTGGTCGGCACCATCAGCATCGACATCGTCCAGGAATGGAAAACAGACAGAACCCTGCAAGCGCTGAAAGACCTTTCCGCGCCGCAGATCGGCGTGATACGCGACGGCAGGGAAACCGTCATCGACAGCGTCGATTTGGTTCCAGACGACCTGATGCGAATAGAAGAAGGCGTCAAGATCCCGGCGGACGGCGAGATCGTCCGCGCAAACGATCTTTGCGTCGATGAATCGTCCTTGACAGGTGAGGCGGAGGGCGTTTGGAAAACGGTCGCGGACACCGCCGCGGCAAACCCAAACGGCGTCTGGCGGCTCGATTACTGCTATGCCGGCACACTGGTGACGCAGGGCAGCGCACTGATCCGTGTCGAGCGGATCGGCGCGGAGACGGAATATGGCAAAATCGGCGCGCATGTGGCCGCTGCGCCGGAAAGCCGCACACCGCTTCAAACGCAGACCGGGCGGCTGGTGAAGCTCAGCGCGGGCATCGCAGCCGTTTTGTTCGCGCTGGTCTGCTGTGTGACCTGGCTGAACATTCCCGACCATCTTTTCAAAGACCGGCTGATCGAAAGCATTCTGTCCGGCATCACACTGGCCATGGCGATGATTCCAGAGGAGTTTCCCGTCATCCTCACCGTTTTTCTGTCCTTAGGCGCATGGCGTCTTGCAAAAAAGCAGTCGTTGGTTCGCAGGCTGCCCGCCGTGGAAACACTCGGCTCGGTTTCCGTTTTGTGTGTGGACAAGACCGGCACGATCACGATGAACCGCATGACCGTTCAGGAAATCTGGGCGGCAGACGGCGACCAAACGCGGCTGTCGGAAATCATGGGTATGGGCTGCGAAACGGACGCCTATGACCCGATGGAGCAGGCCATGCTCGCACATTGCGCGCGCATGGGGCTTACCAAAGAGCACTTATTTTCAGGCGAGCTGGTCACGGAATATCCCTTTACCAACGAGGCCAAAATGATGGGGCATGTCTGGAAACGTGACGGCCGCACCATCATCGCGGCAAAGGGCTCGCCGGAAAAGATTCTGGCGCTCTGCGGGCTGGCCGATCAGGCGCTCGATACCGTACGGACGCATCTGGGCGAGATGTCCCGGCAGGGTCTGCGCGTAATCGCGGTCGGCCGGCAGATTCTGGCGGACGGCGAGACAGTTCCGCCGGGCTTGTCAGCATGCAGCCTGCAGCTTTGCGGGCTGGTTGGGCTTGCCGACCCACCGCGGGAAACTATAAAAGAGGACATCCGGCGCTGCGTGCGCGCCGGTATCCGCGTCGTGATGATCACAGGAGACAACGGCGTGACCGCCAGTTCCATCGCCCGCCAGATCGGCATGCCGGGCTGTGAAAAAATCACCACCGGCGACGAACTGGACCAGATGACGGATGAAGCGCTCTGCGAGAACGTGCGGGAAACAAACATCTTTTCCCGCGTTGTGCCCGCGCACAAAATGCACATTGTCAAAGCGCTCAAAGAAAACGGCGAGGTGGTCGCCATGACCGGCGATGGCGTCAACGACGCGCCCGCGCTGAAATATGCCGACATCGGCATTGCCATGGGCAAGCGGGGCTCGCAGGTCTCGCGGGAGGCCGCGGATCTGATCCTGCTTGACGACCGCTTTACGACCATCGTGGACACCATCGGCGACGGCCGGCGCATCTACGACAACATCCGAAAAGCCGTGGGCTATGTGTTCACCATCCACATACCCATCGCGCTTTCCTGCCTGCTGGCGCCCATGCTCGGCATCAACCCCGCCAGCCTGTTTTTGCTCCCGCTGCATGTGGTGCTGCTGGAGCTGATTATCGACCCGACTTGTTCCATCGTTCTGGAGCGCCAGCCTGCCGAACAGAATATCATGGCGCGCGGGCCACGCGACCCCTATGAAAAGATCATCGGGGCAAAAGGGCTTTTGAAAAGCGTTTTGCAAGGCCTGGCCGTTTTCGCAGCCTCGTTTGGCGTATACGCCGCGGTTTTGCAAAGCGACCCGGCGCATCACGCACCTACCGCCCGTGCGATGGGCCTGGCCATTCTCTTTATCAGCAACATGCTGCTGGTTCAGGTGAACAGCTCCGACCGGGATGCCGTCTTTGTCACGGCAAAACGCCTGATGCGCGATCGGGTCATGTGGGCGACGATGGTGGGAACCATTGCGGGCCTTGCTTTGGTTTTGTATTCCCCGCTTTCCGGTTTTTTGAAGCTGTCGCCGCTTTCCGGCGTGCAGATCCTCGTTGTTCTGGGCATCTCTGCGGCAGCCGTTTTGTGGTATGAGCTGGTGAAGCTCTTTCTGCGGCACCGGTGAGCCGCGGGCGCGGCTATGTGGCGTCGGCCTGCGTTTCGTGGAATATCTCCGCGTGCAGATCATCCAACGGGCGGTCGCCGCGCGCCGCCACAGCTTCCCCGGTTTCCACGGCGGGGTCGCCTTGCACGCCCGCCGTGCGGATGAATGCTACGGCCGAGGACGGCGTCGACAACGCAATCGGGCTGATTCCGAGCTGCGCGCTATACTGCGTCGCGGCAAAAACGTATCCGCTGCAAAGCAGAAATGCCGACAAATACAGAATTTTGGCGTAGCCGCCCCACGTCAGCGGTCTGCGATTGGAAATCAGTTGCAGCAAGGCAAAGCCGGCAAGGCCGCCCAACGTGTTCAGGATGACATCGTCCACATCGCTGCTGCCCACATGCAGCACATATTGGAGCACCTCGATCATCAAGCTGAACCCGACCGTGACCAGCGTGATTCGTGTACCCCGGCGAAGAGGCTTTATGAGCATCGGTATAAAATAGCCAAACGGGAGAAACAGGATCACGTTCCCCGCAAGATTGGCGAACGCCTGCCGCATGCCGGCCGCGCCGCCGGACAGCGCGACACCGATATAATAGAAAATGGTGTGCAAAGGGATGAGGTTGACCGCATGGGCCCCACTTCCCGAAAGCATGACGGCGTTTCGCAGCAGCAGAATTTTCAACAGCGCGGCCATATAGAGCATGAAAAGCAGAAACACAAACGCCTTTTGGGAGCCTGTTCCGGTTTGATTTGTACGCATATGAACCACCAGCTTTCTGAGCACCCGATCCGTATCTTTGCCCCTATCATAAAGCCGGCGGATTAACACCGGATGAGAACCGTATGGCTCTTCTGTAAACACGCCCGGCCACCCGCGCACCGGCACGCATAACCGGCCGCGGTCTGCAAAAAATAACGGCAGTATTTAAAAAAGGAGCGTGCCATATGGCGTTATTAGGAGACCCGTTTATTGCCAATGTTTCCAGACCGCTTACCAATGGGGAGCTGCTACAGGCGATCCGGGTGGATCTTGCAGGCGAGCTGGAGGCGATCATCGGCTACGAGGCCCATGTGATGGCCACAAACGACGAGCGCGTCAAAAAAACGCTGGGACACATTGCGGAAGAAGAACGCCAGCATGTGGGAGAGCTGCAGGAGCTGCTCGCCGTTCTCAGCCCGAACGACGGCGCGCAGACGGACAAAGGAAAGCAGGCCATCCAGCAACAGCGACAGACGAATTTTCAAGCGCCGCTGCAATAAAAGCAGACACACAAAGCCAAACGCACAGCAGCCTTTGCCGCAAAATACCGTGGCAAAGGCTGCTGTGCGTAGCGGGGGTTATCCAAAACATAAAAACGCGATCGGGAAAACGGAGAGAGAGCGGCGCTTCACACCGCTTTACCCAGCGCGTTGGCCACCGCCTGCATGATGCCCCGGCTGCTGTACGTGGCGCCGGAAACGGCGTCCACCTGCGGTGTCTGCGAACGGAGAATCGACTGTGTCACCGACGGGTAGGCGCGCTCGAAGAACTGCTGGTCGTCGTTCGTGGAGACGATGCGTACATTGGTAATCTTCCCACCCTGCACGGTAACGGAAACCGTCGTCGTTCCACCGCGGAAACCGGTGCCGGAACCCTGATAGGTGCCGTCTTTATATTTGGAAGCCGCATTCGCAGACGGCGCGGTCGAAGCGGACGACGCCGGCGAACTTGCCGTGGACGTTTGGCCGCTTTGGGCAGCGGACGAGCTGTCCGAGGACGCCGTGGCTTGAGAGGACGCCGCCTGTGAGGAAACGCTGCTCAATGTCGAAGAAGAGGCCCCGACGGCAGCCACGGCATTCGTCCCAAGCAGTCCGGCGGAAAACGAGCCGGCATAGTACAGCCCGGCGATGGCGGCCGTCACGGTCGCGCCCGCCACGATGGGCCGCACGCTGCCGCCCGAAACGATCAGCTCCGCGTTCCCGCGCGGGCAGGCCGACACGCAGGCCAGACAGTCGATGCATTCGCCCGAGCGGCACGTATCTTTCCGATAAAGCGGGATGCCCATGGGGCAGGCGTTGGTGCAGGCACGACAGCTTCCACAGGACGTCCGCTCTTTTCGGATGGCCGTGATGCGCGCTTTGGAAAACACGGCGAAAATGGCCCCCAGCGGGCAGAGATACCGGCAGAAAAAGCGCCGGACAAAAGCGGAGCCGACCAAAATGCCGACGAGCAGCAAAAAGGCGGGCAGCAGACTGGTGAGCACAAAACCGATGGCTGGCGCTTTCCCCACCGTCAGCAGCATGCCGAACGCGTCCCACGGGTTCGCGGACGCAAACGCGCCGGAGCCGGACACCCACACCAGCCAGACGAGCAGCGCCAGCCAGATGTATTTGACAAATTTGAGCGCGCGGTCGGCTTTTTCCCCGATACGCGGCGCGCGCCCGCGTAGTTTCGCCGTGATCTCATAAACAAAATCACCCAGAGAGCCGAACGCGCACATCCACCCGCAGAAAAACCGACCCAACACAAACGTGACGGGTAGAACGACGAGCGCGGCAACGATTTGCGGCAGCAGGGTCGCGGGGTCGAAGCTGTGGTGCAGGATGCTCAGAACGATCTGTTTTACGCCGCTGAACGCGCTGATATACAGCCCGGGCAGAAGCAGGAAAAAAAGAACCTGTGAAACGGCCCGGACGATACGGACAACGGAAATCTTTCGCTTACGCTTATGCATGAAACGCTCCTTTTTGCGCAGATGCCGGAAACAGAACGAAGCGGCCCGCAAGCCCTTTCGTGGTAAAAATCTGGCCGTTTTCCATGGCAAAAACGGCCTCGGCGGCGTATGCCCGCAGCAGCGGCAAGCCCCGGACGCCTAAAATGAACAGCGCGGTGGAAAGCGCGTCGGCGTCCGTCGAGCGAGAGCAGACCACCGTCACGCTCAACAGCCCGCTCTGCGCCGGGCGGCCGGTGCGCGGGTCGATAAGATGGTGACAACGCACGCCGTCCTGGATAAAAAAGCGCTCGTTGACGCCAGAGGTAACGACGGAGCCGCCCGTCAGGTGCAGCACGCCCAGATAGTCGCCGCGTCTTGCCGCGGGGTTCTGGATGCCGACGCGCCAGGGCTGCCTGTCCGATCGGTCGCCCAGCACCGCGATGTTCCCGCCCAAGTTGACCAGCGCGCTTTGCACGCCGCTTTCCCGCAGGATGCGCACGACCTCGTCGGCAGCGTACCCCTTGGCGATGCCGCCGAGATCGACGGCCTGCCCGGTCTTTTTCAAAAACGCCGTGCCGCGTTTGGCGTCGCAGACCAGCGCGCGGCTGTTTACCAACCGCCTGGCGCAGCGAATCTCCCGCAGGACGGGTACACGCTCCTCTTTCCCGCCGACGCCCCACAGGGCGACCAGCGGGCGGACGGTCACATCGAACGCGCCGCCCGAGCGGACGGCGAAGCGTTTGGCATCCGCAAGTAGGCGCAGGGTCTCCGCATGCACCGGCACCGCCGTTTTTCCCGCGGCCGCGTTCAGCCAGGCGATGTCGCTTTCGGGCCGGAAAACGGCCATGCGCGCGTCGCTCTCCCGAACGCGCGCTTCCGACTGTTCCGGCGCATGCCCGCCGTGGCCGTCGAACACCGTGAGCTCGTTCAGGGTCCCCAGCGCCTCGAAACGGCGGCAGGCGGGCTCGATTTGCTTTTGGGCTTGTGTCATGGCAGAAATTCCTCCGTTGCACTTGTATATCCCTCCGCGTGCACATTTCCGGCACGTTCGCATTGGTCATTTCTACTATAACGTAAAAATGTGGAATGGCCGTGATGGAAGCGTCACAAAACTGTGAACGAGCCGATGTTTCCCGCCGGAGCGAAAAGCGGGTGGCGTGGCAAACCGCCTGCACACAGTATCCGCCTTGATGATTAAAATCAAATGAGGGGCCGTCGTTTCACCCGGCGCGGCCGGAAAAGCGTCGGGGAGATTTTAATGATTTTCCAATCTATTTATGCTATCCTGAAACGGACAGACAGGGGGAATTGCATTGTCTCAAATTGTGCTTCAGGATGTCGTGTATCGCAGCGGTGAAAAGGAGATTTTGACGGGAATCGACCTTTCCATCGAACAGGGCGACTTTTTATCAGTCGTCGGCCCTTCCGGGTGTGGGAAAAGCACGCTTTTAAAGCTGTGCTGCCACCTCATCAGCCCGTCCGCCGGCCGCATCACGCTGGACGGCCGGGATATGATGACGCAGGAGCCCACAGCGCTGCGCCGGAAAGTCGCATATTGCCTGCAAACGCCCGTGCTTTTTGGAAAAACGGTGGAGGAAAACCTGGTCTACCCTTACCAGATCCGCCGACAGGAGCCGGACCTGATGCGTGCGCGGGCGATGCTCGCTCTGTTTCAACTGGGCAAAGACTGCATGGCGCAGGACATTCAAAGCCTTTCCGGCGGAGAAAAACAGCGCATCGCGTTGGCACGCACACTCCTTTTCACACCGGACGCTCTGTTGCTCGACGAGGCGACGTCGGCGCTGGACGCAGAGAACACCCACATCGTGGAGCAGGCCGTGGAGGCCCTGAACCGGGAGGGCGTCACCGTTCTTTGGGTGACGCACAGCGAGGAACAGAGCCGTCGCATCGCCCGACGCCGCCTCACGATGGGAAACGGACGCATCCGGTCACTGGAGGCGCTGCAATGAACACAGCCCATGTGAGCACCCTTTCGCTGCTCATCGCATCCTCGCTGGTGCTGGTCTCTCTGGGTTTCTCCTGCACGCAGAAGTTGAAGCTGGAAAGGGAAACGCTCATCAGCATCGTGCGGGCCATCGTCCAGCTGGTCGCCGTGGGATATATCCTTACATACCTATTCAAGATTGACAATCCGCTCGTCACGACGCTGATCGTGCTGTTCATGGTGTTTAATGCGGCATGGAATGCCGCTGGGCGAGGCAAAAAAATATCGCACGGATTGCTCATCTCGTTCTTTTCCATCGCGGCGGGGGCCGGGGCCACGCTTGCGGTGCTCGTCGCCTCCGGCGCCATCCGCTATGTTCCAAACCAGATCGTGCCCATCAGCGGCATGATCGTCAGCAACGCGATGGTCGCACTCGGACTCTGCTACCGACAGATGGCCATGGAATTTCAAAGCAGACGCGAGGAGGTGGAAACCAGGCTGGCGCTGGGCGCGGATATTCTCCCCGCTTCCATCGACATCATCCGCACGTCCATCCGCACCGGCATGCTGCCCACGATTGATTCCGCCAAAACGCTCGGCATCGTCTCGCTGCCCGGCATGATGACCGGCCTGATTCTCGCCGGCGTTTCCCCCGTGCAGGCCATCCGCTACCAAATTCTCGTCACGTTCATGCTGCTTTCCACGACGGCCATCGCGTCGTTCATCGCCTGTTATCTGTGCTACCGGGGCTTTTATAACAGCCGCAAGCAGCTTCGCTGACGGGAAAATCAGAATGCCGGCATCGCCTGTTTTTATCGACGGCTTGTATCTCTGTTGTCTGCTTTATGGCTGCCCAAAGATATGTTCACTTCAAATATGGATTGACAAAAATGCTTTTTTTGCATATTATATAGATAATCATGAATATCGTTTACAATTATCTATATATTGGGAGGTCAAAATGGAGAACACCTATGCGGATTTCGCCCTGCTTTTCAAAGCGCTGTCGGACGAAACCCGTCTGAAAATCATCGACATGCTGTCATGTGGGGAGCTTTGCGCCTGTGACATTTTGAAGCATCTCCATATAACGCAGCCAACGCTGTCCTATCACATGAAGATGCTTTCTGAATGCGGCATTGTCAATGCTGACCGGCAAGGTGCATGGATGCACTATACTTTAAACGGAACTACCGCAAAGAGCATTTCAGAATTTTGGAAATTGCTCTCCAACAACAAGGGGAATTGCATCTGCCACAGCTGCTGTGAACAGCAGGAAAGTGGCTGCAAATCAGAAAACTGACAATATACATACACTGATTCATAACGCATTTGATGACCGATTCCCGCACTTTTCCATGCCTTCTATATAGATGATTGTCTATTATATTCAAAATTTTCGATTATATTGTAAGGAGTTGTTTTGTTATGAGTAAAATGATTATTTTTGATCCCGCTATGTGCTGCTCCACGGGAGTTTGCGGCCCTTCCGTAGACCCGGAATTGCTGCGAGTTGCCGCCGTGCTTGAAAACCTGAAAAAAGCCGGTATTGAAGTGGCGCGGCACAACCTTTCTTCCGAGCCGCAGGCGTTTATGCGCAGCGAGGTAGTCGCCAACGCACTGAATGAAAAAGGCGTGGCAGCCTTGCCGATCACAATGGTTGATGGGAAGATCGCGAAATCCGGCAGTTATCCCACTAATGAAGAATTCGCCCATTTGCTCGGCATCTCGGTGGATACGATTAATTCGGCCACCAAAGTAAAGGTGAACAAACACTGCAACTGCGGCCCCAAAGGCTGTTGCTGACAGGTAAACAGGTACGGATATGGAGCTATATAACCCGGCAAAAGTATCAACGACGAAATATCTGTTTTTTACCGGTAAGGGCGGTGTGGGCAAGACTTCGATTGCCTGCTCCACAGCGGTATCCCTTGCGGATTCCGGGAAAAAGGTATTGCTCGTCAGCACCGACCCGGCATCCAATCTACAGGATGTTTTCGGCATCCCGCTTGGCAACAAGGGCACGGAAATCAAAGAAGCGCCGGGGCTCGTGGTTGCAAACCTCGACCCGCTTGCCGCAGCCGCTGAATACCGTGAATCGGTCGTCGGGCCGTATCGCGGAAAATTCCCCGATTCCGTCATCTGCAACATGGAGGAACAGCTTTCCGGCTCCTGCACGGTCGAGATCGCGGCGTTCAATGAATTTTCGGCCTTCCTGACCGACGAAGATAAGGCGAAACGATTTGACCACATCCTGTTTGACACGGCCCCTACGGGCCACACCCTGCGGATGCTCCAGCTTCCCTCCGCATGGACGGGGTTTATCAGTGAGAGCACCCACGGGGCGTCCTGCCTCGGACAGCTCTCCGGCCTTGAAAGCAAAAAGGGAATCTATAAAAAGGCCGTACACACGCTTTCTGATGGTGAACTTACAACCCTTATTCTTGTCACAAGGCCGGAGGCTGCGCCGATTCTGGAGGCTAAGAGGGCATCCGAAGAACTCGGAACGCTCGGTATCAACAATCAGTTGCTTGTGGTCAACGGGCTGCTGGAAAGCAGCGATCCAAACGACCTGGTAGAAACCGCTCTGTTTGAGAAGCAAAAGGCCGCGATTGAAAACATTCCCGCCGAGCTTTTGAAACGACCTACCTCAATGGTGCCCCTGCGGGCCTATAACATAACCGGCATTGAGCATGTCCGTCATATGCTCTCCTATTCGGGAAGCACAAACAACGGAAACAGTCCCGCGAAAATAAGTACCTACACGCTGGCAGATGTGGTAGATGAACTTTATAGCTCCGGCAAAAAGGTGATCTTCACGATGGGCAAGGGCGGCGTCGGAAAGACCACGGTTTCCGCCGCCATCGCGCTGGAACTGAACCGCAAGGGCCAAAAAGTGCATCTCGTCACCACAGACCCTGCCGACCACCTGAATTTTGTAATGAACGGTGATACAGGAATCTCTGTCAGCCATATTGACGAACAGCTTGAGCTTGAAAAATACAGGGATGAAGTGCTGGCAAAAGCCCGGAAAACCGTGAGCGAGGACGATCTCGCCTATGTAGAGGAAGACCTGCGCTCTCCCTGCACACAAGAAATCGCCGTGTTTCGGGCCTTTGCCGAGATCGTGGCGAAAAGCCAGGACGAAACGGTGGTGATCGACACAGCGCCGACCGGCCATACGCTCCTGCTGCTCGAATCTACCCAAAGCTATAACCGGCAGATCGAGAATTCGGGCGGCGACGTATCGGAGGCGGCAAAAACATTGCTGCCGAGACTGAAAGACCCGAACTACACAGAGGTGGTCATCGTCACACTTCCCGAGACCACACCGTTTTTTGAAGCGCAAAGGCTTACCGAAGACTTAAAGCGCGCGGGCATTTCGACAAAGTGGTGGATCGTAAATCAAAGCCTGTCCTTTGCAAAGACAACCAGCGATTTTCTGAAAGCGAAAGCGTCCGGTGAAATTCAGTGGATCGAAAGGGTTCGTGAAGTTTCAAACGACAGTTTTGCGGTCATTCCGTGGAAACCGTTTGAAATCAAAGGCAACAGGCTGCTTCAATTGTTATAGTCGCTATTCCGCAATTATTGGAGGTAAAAACATGGAACGAGCAGGCGGCAGGCTTTCCTTCTTAGACCGATTTTTGACGCTATGGATATTCCTTGCTATGGCAATCGGTGTTGCACTGGGTAACTTTTTTCCCGGCGCGGCAAACGCCATTAATCAATTAAGCACCGGCACGACCTCATGGCCCATCGCGGTGGGGCTGATTCTGATGATGTACCCGCCGTTGATAAGAGTGAAATATGAAGAAATCGGCAAGGTAGCAAACAACAAAAAAGTATTTGGCTTCTCTCTTTTGCAGAACTGGATCATCGGGCCGATTCTGATGCTTATTTTGGCTCTGATTTTCTTGCCGGATAAACCGGAGTATGCGGTTGGCATCATCGTCATCGGGCTTGCCCGCTGCATTGCAATGGTGATTATCTGGAATACCCTTGCCAAAGGCGACAATGAGTATTGCGCCGCTTTGGTGGCGCTCAACGCCATCTTTCAAATCCTCCTTTACTCGGTCTACATCTGGCTGTTCGCCACGGCTCTGCCGGGTGCCCTGCATCTTTCGTGGGGCGATAAAGCCGTTCATGTTTCCATTTGGGAAGTCGCCCGCAGCGTATTGACTTATCTCGGCATCCCGTTTGTTGCGGGTATCGTTACCCGCCTTGCCGTGATGCACACCAAGGGAAAGGAATGGCTGACCAAGACATTCATTCCGAAAATATCACCGCTCGCCCTGATTGCGCTGCTCTATACTATTGTCATCATGTTTATGCTCAAAGGGCGTATGATCGTTGAGCTGCCGCTGGATGTGGTGCGGATCGCGATCCCCCTGCTGATCTACTTTGTCCTGATGTTTTCCATCAGTTTCTTCATTTCCTATAAGCGTGGATTCCGGTACGAGCAAACGACGACCTTATCCTTTACCGCCGCGAGCAACAACTTTGAGCTTGCCATTGCCGTATCAGTCGCGGTATTCGGCATCGGCTCCGGGCAGGCGTTCGCCGCCGTCATCGGCCCGCTGATCGAAGTGCCGGTGATGATCCTGCTCGTGCGGCTTGCGCTCTATCTGAAAGGCAAATATTTTGATGAAAACGGACTTCCCCAAAAAGTTGAGGTGTCAAAATGAAAATCGTCATCATCGGCTCCGTCGCGGCGGGAACATCGGCGGCGGCCAAGGCCAGAAGGAACACCGAAGACGCGCAGATCACCATCTATGAAAAGGATCGCTATATATCCTACTCAGGATGCGGCCTGCCTTACTTTGTGGGCGGGGAAACCTCCGACATCGGCAAGCTGACGCCGCGGGACGCGCTGTGGTTCAAGGAACGATATAAAGTCGAAATCAAGACAGGATGCGAGGTGTTGGCGGTCGATCCCGCCCGGAAAACCCTGAAAGTGAAAAGTCTCGCAACCGGTGAAGAATTCTCGGACACTTACAATAAACTGGTGCTTGCAACAGGCTCCAAGCCTTTCAAGCCGCTGCTTGACGGCATCGGGAGCAAAAACGTGTTCACCATCAAAAATCCGCAGAACGCGGTTGATGTGGACGCATACATTGTCAGGCATCAGGCGAAGAAAGCCGTTATCATAGGCGGCGGCTATATTGGTCTTGAAATGGCGGTAGCCCTGAAAGAGCGGCAGATGGATGTGACCATCCTTGAACTGAGCAATCATATCATGCCGCCGATGGACGACGAAATGGCCGCCTACCTCCAGCAATACATGATCGAAAAAGGCATCGACATTCTGACAGCGGCCAAAGTCACCGGCTTTCAGCATAGCGGCGATACAGCCAGGGCGGTAAATGTCGAGGGGCAGGAAGCCATCCCGGCAGACTTGTTTATATGGTCTGCGGGCATCAAGCCCGAGGTGGAGCTTGCAAAGGCAATGGGTGTGAAGCTGGGCGAGACCGGGGCCATCGAGGTTGATAATCGGATGCAGACCAACCTTTCCGATGTTTACGCCGTGGGCGATTGTGCACAGGCTTACTCTCTTGTGACGGGCAAACCCCTGTACCGCCCAATGGGCTCTACAGCCAACAAAATGGGTCGAATTGCCGGGGACGCAATCACCGGGGGCAGCCTTGCATTCAGAGGTGTGCTCGGAACAGGCATCTTCAAAGTGTTCGGCCTTTCCGTTGCCATGACCGGTCTGACGGAAAAAGAAGCCCGGAAACTCGGCTATGACATTGAAGTCAGTCATAATATCAAACCGAATGTACCGGAATACTATCCGGGTTCCACGGAAATGACCATTAAAGCGGTCGCCGACCGCCAGAGTGAAAAGCTGCTGGGCGTTCAGATTGTGGGCGGTGAAGGGGTTGACAAGCGGATCGACGTTTTTGTGACGGCAATCACCTACGGCGCGAAGGCAGGCGACCTCTTTCATCTTGACCTTGCCTATGCGCCCCCGTTTGCGACCACCAAAGACCCCGTGCTTTATACCGGCATGATACTGGACAATGCGCTGAATCGCGGGCGCAGGATCATGACGGCGCGCGAGCTGATCGAAAGAACAAAGTCTGGGGAAAAGATAACGGTCATTGATGTCCGAAGCAAAAAAGACAGGGACAAAGGCTCTATTGAGGGTTCACTTCACATCCCGCTGCAAAAGATACGTTTCGAGCTCGGCAATTTGGGCAAGTACGATCTGATTGTCGTGCATTGCAACAAAGGGGTTTCCGGCAATGCGGCGCAGAACATTTTAATCAACAACGGGTTCAGGCATGTGTATAACCTGTCGGGCGGCTACAAGCAGTATCGTATGGAAAAGAGTAAATGACAAAAAATATGTTGACTTAGCCAGTTAACATATTTTTTCGGACATCACTTGCAATATACAACTGTTAGGTGATACAACAGTTGCGGAGGCGAGACAATGAATGAACGGAATGATTCGATAAAACTGCGTGAGACAATTCGAAAGCTGGAACGAAAACTCGGTATTCTCGAAGAAAGCGAGCTTTCCTGCTGCAATATATCATTGGCACAGTGCCATGCCTTGGTGGAAATCGGACGGGCAAAGACCATTTCGCTCAATGAGCTTGCCGAGCTGCTGAATCTCGAAAACAGCACCATGAGCAGGACGGTAAGTAACCTCGTGAACAGCGGGTATGTGAAAAGGGATATTGATGCCACGGACAGACGATACCTCACCATATCGCTCACAGAAAACGGTCAGGATTTGTTTAACCGGATTGAGGCCAGCATGGGAAAATACTATCGGGACATCTTTGATCAGATCGAGGAAGCCAAAAGAGGGCAAGTCATCGAAAGTCTGAATCTGCTGCTTGATGCGGTTGAGAAAAGTAACTGCTGCTGCGGTAATAACTGCTGCTAATTTAGAAAGGAGTACGACCATGGAATCTCAAGTTCACTCGAAAGTACAGGAATATTATGGCGGGATCGCCAAAAGCATTACGGAGGGTCAGAATAAATCCTGCTGTGGGTGCGGATCGACCGGAAATCAGTCCTGTTGTGATGGAATCAGCAGTTCGGCTGTCATCTACAATGGAGAAAACCTCAGTGATCTGCCCAAAGAGGCGGTAGACGCATCCCTTGGCTGTGCAAATCCGCTGGTGTTTGCCCGGCTCGAAAAAGGCGAAACCGTTTTGGATTTGGGCAGTGGAGGGGGCATCAATGTCCTGATGGCCGCAAAGCATGTCGGCGAAACCGGCAAGGTCTACGGCCTTGACATGACGGATGAAATGCTGGCACTTGCCCGCAGCAATCAAGAGAAGATGGGCGTTAAAAACGTGGAATTCATAAAGGGTTTTATTGAGGACATTCCGCTTAAAAATGAGGCCATGGACGTCATCATCTCGAATTGTGTCATTAACTTGTCGGATGACAAACCCAAGGCAATTTCAGAGGCTTACCGGGTACTGAAAAAAGGCGGCCGGATCGCCATCGCCGATATTGTCAACCTAAAGCCGGTTTCGGCGGATATAAAAAGTCAAACCGATTTATGGTGTGGCTGTATTGCGGGTACGCTTGAGCTTCAGGAATACAGGAGTATCCTCGAAAAAGCGGGTTTTCACGACATTGAGATCAACCCGGCCCATGTTTACACAAGAGAAGTGATCGAGCAGCTTTTTGGAAATTCCCCGGAATATAAGACATCCGGTGTAGATATGGACAAAGTGGACGGGGCCTTCGCCGGTGCTTATATAAAGGCTGTAAAATAGGATACGTTTCTCTACTTTTGTCAGAAGGGATTTATTCTATCACGTAGTTGTATATCACAATTATTTGTAAATACAATCATTTTGCTTGTTGAGGAGCCTGTAAAAATGGATGCTGTAATACGTTCGATGAATGATAAAGATTGGCCGTCCGTTTCTAAAATTTACCGGCAGGGAATTGAAACCGGGAAGGCTACGTTTCAGAGCGATATACCCACCTACGATGACTGGGATGCCGCACATATTCGGGAATGCAGATTTGTTGCTGTGGTTGACGGGGAAGTCGTGGGGTGGGTTGCACTCTCAAAAATTAGCAGCCGGTGTGTGTACGGCGGCGTCGCCGAAGTTAGCATATACATCGCAGAAAATTATCGTGAAGAAGGGGTCGGTCGGCAACTGCTGAAATACCTCATTACAGAATCGGAGAAAGCAGGTTTTTGGATGCTGCAATCGGGCATTATGGAAGACAATACAGCCAGCATCAGGTTGCACGAACGCTGCGGCTTCCGCATGGTTGGCTATCGAGAGAAGATCGGAAAAGATGTCAGGGGCAAGTGGCGAAATAACGTTCTGATGGAGAAAAGAAGCCATCTCGTAGGAATAGATTGATTCCAAAGTGATAGAGGGTGTCTATTATGTTATTCGTGGAAATCGTACTGGCTATCATTCTTATAGCTGCTGTTGGGGCTGTAGGCTCTTCGGGCAGCAGAAATAGTGAAGAAGCGGTAATGGAAAAGTTCTGCAAACTTGAATGTACCTGCTGCCAGAGACGGCCTTAACATCAAAGAGAGCCTGCCTACTTACATTAGTGGGCGGGCTCTTTCGGTATGTGGATTTCAATTGTTTTTACGCGAAAGTAGAATGCCTGTATCGCCCGGAAATACGAAACAAACCGGTAGCTGTCGGCGGCGATGAATCGCAGCGCCACGGGATTGTTCGACAGTTGGATCGTCGGCTGCGCCACTGGCAGCCGAATCGACACCGATCTCTGCAAGCGTGTGCTGAGCGCCCCTATCCGGCTATACAAGCCTGCCGCGGGTTTGATCCATCATTCGGATCAGGGTATCCAAATCGTTCCCAGCATGAGCCGGAAAGGCACACCCTACGACAACGCCGGCACCAAGTCCTTTTTCAGCACAATCAAGCTGGAGATGATTTATCAGGAGCATTACGCGACCAGAGCGCAGGCACAAGCCGCCATTTTCGAATATATTGAGATTTATTACAACCGGCAGCGGCGAAACGCCGCCATTGGCAATGTCGCACCAGCAGAATTTCGGAGGCGCTTTTAACAGCAACGGGCGGCATAGCCCGCAATCTCGCGATATTCTTTGATTTCAACCGTTTGCACTACTTCTGTGCCTCCGAAATGTCGGGGAAGGCTCACTTTTTCCAATTGGAAAATAGCACACATAGCGAATCCACTTGCCTGTCGCGCCCGACGGCGCGGAATAATTACAAATTCTCAAATATGGTCAAATTGCGGGGATTGCCTTCATCCGCCTCTACAACATTGATTGTTTCAGAAATACGTTCAAAAGGAACTCCACCCATATCGGCGGATGAACAAAATGCATTAAAAGACGAAAACTCACGGTCATTCAAATAATAGACCTTATCAGTGAATGTCTTTGAACGCGCATCATAATCACTTGCAATGCCAATGTTATAATCATTGCCCTCATATTGAATGACGAGTTCAAGGGTATCAATGTCCTGCCTCAAAAGATCCAGAATGGTCTGCACGGTACAGGGCACAGGCTCCCATTTATATTTTTTCTTCTTATTAAAACGCATTGCGTTTGCCTCCAAGGTGCAGCGTTACCATATTGGACAAAGTTCTCCCTGTTTATAAGTATGGACTTTCCAGAGGAAATAAGCAATAAGCATGACGTTACATTCTGCACTTTTACGACTGCTCTTTGGACTATCGTCCCTGTTCCCGCTGCCTGTCCGGCAGTTCCACCCGCAAAATTTGATCTACGTTACGCCGCACCGTCTGAAGCTCGTACTGCTCGTCTTTTAAGCAGCGGTATTCCTCATACTTTGCTTTTTTCTGTTCCAGCAGCGCGGTATATTCCGTTTGTAACTGCGCCATCGTTGGAAGTTTGGCGGTATGCAGCGCGTCGAACGCCTGTTTGGCCTCCTGCCGCAGCCGCAGTTCCTCCGCATGCTGTGCCCGGAACGATTGGCTCCAGCCGGAGGCCTTGTACTGGTCAAAGACTTTTTTCGTCTTGCTGTAGTTAGCGATGTGCTTTTTAAGTGTCCCAACCTCCGCCATGCGCCCCCCCAGTTTACGCATAACGGATGAGGCTTCCGACATGCCTTCCGTTACCGCCGTCATGTGCGCGAGCAGGCCCGCGTAATCGGCAATCCCGTGCTCAGACAGATAGTTGAAGGTTTTGGCGGCCTGTTTGAGGTTGAAAATCTTGGCCCAGCGTTCGTAACCGGGGCTTTTGCCGGCATCAATCTTAGCCTGAATATCAATCAGGAGGTTGATGCCGCTTACATACTCCCTCCGGGCTTTTTTCTGCACCGGTGTGGGCCTCTGCCGCCCCGCCAGACGTGCGCCAATCGCCTGTTCGGTATAATCCGCGCCAAGCGTTTTGGCGCGTGTAAAACGCTCCTGCCCCGGCGCACGGAACGAGATGTATTTGCCACGCTTGATTTCATATCCCGCCTGCCGCATACGGGTAAGAAAATTATCAAAATCGGCGGCAGACGGCAGCGCCGTGTCGATATTCTGGCGCAGCTTCGCTTTCCAACTGGTGCCCGCCTTTTCCGTCGCCCATTCTTTATAGCTTTTCCCTTTTTCTTTCGGATGCTCAATCACAAAATAGCCATGCTCTTTGCAAAGGCGGTCATTAATGGCGCGCAGGGATTTATAGGAATTGTAGTAGTTGCGGAACTTGCGTGTGGCATCCAATGCGGTGCTGTTGAAATAGACGTGTGTATGGACGTTTTTGCGGTCAACATGCGTGCAAACAAAAAAGGCGTGTTCGCCTCTTGTAAATTCCATCACGGTTTCATACGCCAGCCGGTTTGCGTCCTCCGGCGTGATTTCTCCCTGTTTGTAGGATTGAATGACCAGATAAGCGACTACATCCACCCGGTGTTCGCGGCTGCGACCGGTCAATGTCTCGTAAAGCTGTTTGGTCGCATAAAACTCTTTGTATGCATAGTGGGGATTGCACTGGTAAGCGGTAATCAGCCGCCCCTGATCGGTTTTATTCGGGTTCATGCCGTAGTCCTCCCGATCTTTCAGCGTTTTGACGAAGCTCTCCCCGTTTCGTCCATGAAGCGGGCGAATTTTTGAAATTGCCATGCGGTAACCTCCCTATATTTATATTTGACAGTTTCCAAGTTCTGTAATATAATTTAAGTGACAACTTTTATATATTATGCAAGTTGCCTATTTCCCCCGGACGAGCCTGTTAATCGGAACGGATGAGAAAGGTGTTGAATATGCTCAGACTATGTGTATCGGGTTTGGGAAAAGCCGGTATCCAGACGGCAAAATATCTGTTTGGAATCCCCGATGTTCATTTGGTATCGGCAATATGCAGTCCGGGCAGTTCGAAGGCCGGACGGGATTTAGGTGAGATTGTCACGGGAATGGGAAAGGAAGTTCCGGTCTATCCCGCCGACCAGATCGAGCCGTGCGTATTTCAGACAAAGCCGGATGTGGTGATTGACTTTTCGACGCCGGAAGCCTCCTTGCCAAACGCGGCGGTGTTCGCCCGGATGGGCATCAATCTGGTGATTGGAACGACGGGTTTCAGTGAACCGCAGGAAGAATTGTTTGATCGGATCGCCCGCAAATATCCAATCGGGTTGATCTACGCGCCCAACATCACGCGCGGCGTGAATGCCATGATGCTTTTGACGGAAATCGCCGCACGAATTCTGGAAAGCTACGATTTTGAAATTGTGGAAATGCACCACAAACGAAAAAAGGATATTCCATCCGGTACAGCTTTGAAGATTGCGGATTCCATTGAGAACAGAAGCACGTCCGGGCCGCTTCGTCGGCACGATATTCCGATTTCATCTGTCCGCGCCGGGGGCATTGTCGGCATCCACAAGGTCATGCTGGTAGGCGAAAATGATATGATTGAATTGACGCACCAGTCTTTTTCAAGGGACGCATTTGCGGAGGGCGCTCTACACGCCGCGCGGTTCATACAAAATAAACGGGGCGTTTTTAAGATGCGCGACGCCCTGCAATACGACCGGGTTCTGACAGAATTTGTGGAAGAGCACACGCGGATTCCAATGGAAGAATGAACACGCTTTGCGCAGATAAACTTTTTTTGCATGAGCGCTTTACTTTTTTCCACCGATGCGCTATGCTCTAACTATCGTGAACATTTGAAATAGGAGCGTGCAAAACAATGGCAAGAGGCGTAGCCAAAACTTCCGAAGAGAAGATTGCGGAGATTGAAGCGGTCAAGGCAAAATTCCAGGAGAAGATCGACGGTTACAAAGCGAAGATTGCAGAGCTGGACGATCAGCTCAAAGCGATTGCAAATGAAGAAAAAGAGGCAGAAGTCGAAAAGCTCCTGCAAGCCATCGCCGCCAGTGGAAAATCAGTTGACGAAATCATGGCAGCTCTCAATAAATAACCGATCTGTGACACCACATTAAAAAGCCACAGCCCCAAAGGCTGCGGCTTTTCGCTTTGTTTTACTGATCGTCTTGCGGCGGTTCGATGTCCGAAGTTAAATGCAGCTCCGTATCATCGGACGATATGTAAAGTTCCTCCGTTTCCTGCTGTGCCCGCTGCAACAGGTCGATTGCTTTTGTGGTTGCCTGAAATAACTTCCGATACATTTCACGATAATCTGCCATGTTAACGCCACGCTCTTTCTGTTCGTATCCTTGGGTTGGTTGGTGTGATATGCAGCGGAGTGCCGCACGTTCATTATTATAATCTGAAACAGGTTAAAATCAATGTTGTCGTTTGGGTAAGGGGTACTATTATCGGGGTGATAATATGTATCCAAGAATTAGAAGCCTCAGAGAAGATGCCGATTGGAACCAGACGCAGGTGGCAAAGCAGATCGGAATGTCCCAGACCGGATATTCCAAATATGAAACTGGCGAAAATGATGTTCCGGTCGGAGTTTTAATGAAACTTGCTAAATTGTATAATACCAGTATTGATTATTTAGTTGGATTTACCGATAACCCAAAACCATACCGGTAAAATTCCCGAAAAGACGCAACCCCCGGAATGCCTCATTCCGGGACGCTGGCGGCCTGATGCCTGTTTTACACCGCCGCCACGGTGGCTCAGAGATTTTTCCATTTGGCGAGCAGCTTGTTCAGGCCGTCGAGTAGGGTTCCGTAATGGCGTTCCAGATCGGCCACATCCTCGGCATACAGGCTGTTTGTTTCATTGGCGCGCCGGGCGATCTGATTGACGTTTGCGCCGCTGCGGCGCAGGAGCGCCACCAGCTCTTTCACTTCGGACATGTCCGCGTACACCACATACCCGTCAATCGCCATCTTGCGCAGGTAGGCGTTGGTGTCGCGGATTCCGGCCTGCTCCATTTTTTTATGGATCAGATCGCGCTCTTTTTCGTTGACGCGGAAATGGATCTGGACGGCCCGCTGCCGGTTCTCTTTTGGCATCCCCGTCACCTCACCGGTTCCCGAACGGGAGTGTCATGGGTGGAGTGTGGGGCCTCCGCCGCTTTCTTTACCAGCTCGGAAAGCAGCGCGTGGACGCACGGTTTTTCCGCCTTTTCAGCGGGCCGCAACGCCGGTTCCGGCGCGCTTTCGGCATGTTCCTGCCCGTCACGCGGCTTCCGGCTTTCCGCCGCCAGCAGGGCGTTGAGCGCGTTCAGGCGTTTTTCCTTTGCGGCCAGATCCGCCTCCTGCGGGAACGGCTTTTGCAGTTCCTCCTTGGCGGTTGCCATCTGCTGGTGCAAGGTATCCAGCGTATTTTGCGTTGCGCGCAGTTCCTCCGGCATGCGTTCCAGCTCATTATGGATGCGCGCCACGTTTCCGGCAGCGTCCATTCCCACGTTCACGGTATGGGAGAGCGCGTTCTTCAAAGACAGGTGGAACAGCTTGCTGAACGCGTCCCATTGAATGCGGATGGAAAACCCGCAATACTTTCCGATCTCCGCCGCTTCCTCGGTGCAGTCCACCGTCTTGCAGGCTTCGATAATCGCCTCACCGGCCGCCTTTCGCTCGTGGAATGCAGCGCCCAGCACCGTCATGGAAAACGCCTCCGGGTTCTGCGGCTTTTGCTCCCGGTAAAGGGCGATATCCTGTTCCAGCCCGGTTATTCTGGCCTCCTTTTCCTTGATCTGACCCGGAAAATGCCGCAGAACATTGTCCTCCAGCTCGTAATGCTGGCCGTTAAAATCCGTCTGATAGACGCGCAGCTTGGCAACCTCAATGTCGAGTTCCATCTTTTCCTTGATGCGCTCATCACCGGTCGCAAGTGCCTTGACTTCCGCATAGGAAAGCGCGGTATCGTCCACGTCCTCGCAGCTCCGGGCCGGGCTTTTTCCCGTTACCACCTGCGAGATGAATTTCTGCTTGCTCTCGACCAGCCCCCAGTTGTAGGCGTCAAACGTCCCTTTGGTGACGTATCGGAATATTTTGATGGTGCCGAACAGGTTGCCCTGCCTGATGCCGCGCCCGTCGCGCTGGGTCAGGTCGCGGGGCCGCCAGGGGCAATCCAGATGATGGATCGCCGCCAGGCGGTCTTGCACGTTGGTTCCGGCTCCCATTTTACTGGTGGAGCCGAGTAAAATCCGTACCTGCCCTTTGCGGACTTTTGCGAACAGCTCGGCTTTCTGCGTCTCGCTGTTCGCGTCGTGAATGAACGCGATCTCCTCAGCGGGAACGCCCGCCTCCATGAGTTTATTTTTCACATCATCATAGACGTTGAAAGCACCGTCGTAATGGGGCGTGGACATGTCGCAGAAAAGGAGTTGGGTTCCTTTCTGCTCCTCGGTGTCGCGCCAGACCTGAAGCACGTTCTGCACGCAGGCGTTGACCTTGCTGTTCGGATCGTCAGGGAGCAGCTCGCTCATCAGCCGTTGATCCAGCGCGAGTTTTCGCCCGTCGCTGGTGATCCGCAGCATGTTATCGACATGGGGATCGACTTTTCCGCTGTGAACATCCTCGGCGCGCTCCGCCAGCGCCCGCACCATGTCCGCCTGTTGGGTACTGGCCTCGGTGGTGACGTTACTGTATTCGGCTTTCGGCACGGGCAGATTGAGCATTTCGGCGGTCTGAATATCGGCGCTTTCTTTCCACATCGCCATGAGTTCCGGCAGATTGTGAAACTTTGCAAACCGTGTCCGCATGCGGAATCCTGATCCTTCAGGTTTCAGCTCCATCTGCGAAACGGTTTCTCCGTACAGCGCCGCCCAACTGTCGAAATGGCTGAGTCCCTGCTCCTCCAGCGTGTCGTGCTGGAGGTATCGCATCATCGTGTAGAGTTCTGTCATTGAATTGGAAATTGGCGTCCCCGTGGCAAAGACAATGCCGCGCCCGCCGCCACCGGAGCTTCCGGCAGTGATCTCGTCGAGGTAACGGCACTTCATGTAAAGGTCGGAGGATTTCTTTGCTTCCGTCTGCGAAACGCCCGCCACATTGCGCATTTTTGTGAACAGCGCCAAATTCTTAAAACCGTCCGCCTCGTCCACAAACAGCCGGTCGATACCGAGTTCCTCAAAGTTGACCACATCATCCTGCCTGATGTCGTTGAGTTTTTCCAGCCGGGTTTCCAGAGACTTTTTGCTTTTTTCCATCTGTTTGATGGTGAAGCGTTCGCCCTTATCCGCTTTGGCGAGCGCGATTTCGGTCGTGATTTCGTCGATCTCCTGCCCAATCATGTGCGCCTGCCGCTCCTTGGAAACCGGGATTTTTTCAAACTGCGTGTGCCCGATGACCACCGCGTCATAGTCCCCGGTGGCGATCCGGGCGCAGAATTTCTTGCGGTTGGCCGGTTCAAAATCCTTCTTGGTGGCCACCAGCACATTGGCACCCGGATACAGGCGCAGAAAGTCCGCGCCCCACTGTTCGGTGAGGTGATTCGGCACGACATACAAGGATTTCTGACACAAACCCAGCCGTTTGGCCTCCATTCCTGCGGCGATCATTTCAAAAGTTTTGCCCGCGCCTACCCAGTGGGCGAGGAGCGTATTCTTTCCATATAAGACATGCGCGACGGCGTTGCGCTGATGCTTGCGCAGCGAAATTTCCGGCGTCATGCCGTCGAATTTCAAATGGCTGCCGTCGTACTCGCGGGGCCGGATGCTGTTGTAAAGCTCATTGTATTTTTTGCAAAGGGTCTCTCGGCGCTGTGGGTCTTTCCAGATCCATTGCGTGAACGCGCGTTTAAGCGCCTCCTGTTTCTGCTGGGCGATGGCGGTTTCCTTTTCGTTGAGGACGCGCTTTTCTTTGCCGTCCTCCAATATAATATCGTAAATGCGGCTGTCCTTGAGATTGAGCGAATCCTCCAAAATGTAATAGGCGTTGCGGCGCTTGGTGCCGTAAGTGCCGTAGACGCGGCTGTTGTCCCGGTTGTCCTGCCCCTTGCCCTTGATGTTCCAGATGCCGGTCACATCCATATACCGCGTGATGATACCATCCCCCTGCAAATACCGGGGCGTTTGCAGGGTTTCATACATAAACCTGTCGATGTACGCCGTGTCGATCCACGTTTCGCCCAGCCGCACGCTGATCTCGGCGGCGGAGAGGTCTTTCGGCTGCACCTGTTCCAGCGCGGGCACGTTCGGGGCAAACAGCGAATCGGCTTCGGCGGCGGTGCGGGCAATGCGCAGCTTTTCACGGACATTGCCGGAGAGGTATGCATCCGCCGTCACCCAGCCCCGGTCCGTCAGCGGAATGGACTGGCCGTCCTTTTCAGACTGGAACGGCGGCACCGGCACGGGAAAGATCACGCCGCGCAGATCGTCCACGATGGACGGGATTTTCTCCGAGCCGCCCATGAGCGCGCCCATGAAGCGGAGATCCACACATGCTTTTTCCGCGATGGAGACGGCCAATGCCTCCGCCGCCGTATCGACGGAAGTCACCGGCTGCGCGTGTCGGATCGTCCGTTTCGTGAACATATCCGCTTTGCGAACAAGATTTCCGTTCTCGTCCACCACTTCCAGCGACGCAAGCAGGCTGTACGAGGAATCCGCGTCAAACGCGCGGCGGTTGGCCGACGCCGAGAGCAGGCCATTCCGGGAAGTATAGGCGTCATACAGGCGGTTCAGCCTGCTTTGCTCCCGCTGGATTTCCGCTTCCGGCGCATCGTCCATTTGCAGGCCGATCAGCGTCCGGGTGCTGTCGCGCAGGGCGATCATCCCCCGGATACGCTGCGTTTCGGCGTCGGATTTGTCCCGGACGAGATCCATTTTCGAGTTTTCACGGAAATACAGGTGATCGTCCACCAGCGTATAGGAGAAATTGCGCACCTCCGGATCGGCGGGCAGGGAG